>NZ_JBJPHU010000002.1:0-152585 GCF_052939515.1 Phormidesmis sp. 146-33 | reverse complement strand
CATCAACAGCGGTATGACATTGGTGGGGGACAGATTCGCTATGACGGTATTTGGACACCTGGTAACGATGGTAGACCAATCGTTTGGGGCTGGACGTTTGAGGATTTCCAGAAGAAGAATGGAGAGTGCTACAGCCAGGGATATCGGTTGGCACATCAACAGCGGTATGACATTGGTGGGGGACAGATTCGCTATGACGGTATTTGGATACCTGGTAACGATGGTAGACCAATCGTTTGGGGCTATACGTTCCAGGACTTTCAGAAAAAAAATGGGGAGTTTTATAGCAATGGCTATCGGCTCATGCATCAACAGCGGTATGACATTGGTGGGGGTCAGATTCGCTATGACGGTATCTGGACACCCGGTAACGATGGTAGACCAATTGTTTGGGGCTGGACGTTTGAGGATTTCCAGAACAAAAACGGAGAGTGCTACAGCCAGGGTTATCGATTGATGTCTCAACAGCGGTACAAGATCAATTAGCGGCTCGATCACGTGTGCACGCGATCGTCCCTTTTGTCTGCCATTTCTAGGGCGATCGCTCTCCAACCGCTGCTTCTTGTCTTGACAACCTGACTATCCTCAGAACTGTTTACCCTAAATTTTGCAATCAATATGAACATTCCCACTAGCCTCAACCTTGAAGTCGGCGAAACGTATAGCCTGACGCTCCCTGGACTTGCCACAGCGGGTTATCAATGGACGTATGAAATCACTCAAAGCGGTGATTCAATGGTTGCTGTAATCGCCGTACCATCGGAAGCGGGTAATCATGAGTCTGCTCAACCTGCGATCGGTTCTAGCCGAAACGAAATATTTGCGATTCAGGCGCTTAAACCTGGACGAACGACACTTCGGTTTAGGCAAGGGCGATCGTGGGAACAGTCACCACTCAAGGAATACTCGATCGAGGTTGCAGTTCAATAGTGTGCGATCGGGCTTCTCTAAAAAATTCATTTGGGCAATGAATCCTACATAAGCAGGCGTTGTGAATCAACCTTAAAGAAGAAGTGAAGAAAACACGAAATTTCACCATTTGGTCTTGAAGCTTCCCCTAGAATTCTCTTGAGCAAGGATTAAAGACACTAAAGATTATCTGTATCAGTGTCCAAGAGTTGATCATCGCCTGCGAGTGCTAGATCTGACGGAGCCAAGAATTAAGCCAATTCAAGGAGAGTATCGTTGTGAACAAGGTTAAGCTCCTCATCCTCACTGCCAATCCCCGTAATACTGATCCCCTCCGGTTGAATGAAGAAATCCGCGAAATTGAAGATGCATTAGAACGGGCTACCCATAGAGATCGATTTGAAATTATTAGTAGAGGTGCAGTAAGAGTCGATGATCTGTCTCTCGCAGTTCTAAAACACAATCCAGACGTTGTTCATTTTTCTGGACATGGAGCAGGCGAAGACGGTCTAATCCTGGAAGATAACAACGGACAGATAAAGGCAGTGCCTACCGATGCCCTAGTGGAATTGTTCAGGTTGAGCAAAGCTACGGTCAAATGCGTCTTCCTTAATGCCTGCTATTCCAAAGTTCAAGCAGATGCCATTTACCAACAGATCGACTGCGTGGTTGGAATGGAGAAGGCGATCGGCGACAAAACCGCCATTCATTTTGCACCTATATTCTATGCTGCCCTCGGTCATGGGCGATCGTTTCAAGATGCCTTTGACTCTGCCAAAAATGTCCTGAAATCCGACAAAAACCCTGAAGTCAACACTCCCATCCAGCACATTCGTCAAGGAACTGCAAACCTTTTTCCCATACCTCAGCCCATGACTGAATCAAACCCAATTGCCCCACATCTTCTGTCTGCTCCACGCTCCTCAAATTCAATCGGCAATATCTCAAACAAAGGCAACAGTAATGCTTTCAACATAGTTCAAGGGGATGGCAATACCGTATCTCAAAATATCAATCATTCTGCCGCCTCATCCGATCTGCAAGCTGCGATCGCTGCCCTCGCACAGCTTAAGGAAGCGATCGCTACCAACTCTGCACTCAGTTCAATGCAGAAAAAGATCGCAAATGTTCCCATCAGTGAGATCGAAGCTGAATTACAGAAACCAAAACCGAATAGGAGCCTTGTTGATGAGGCGATCGCTGCCCTCAAGCAAGCACTAGAGAGCGCTATCACTTTGGCAGAACCCGTAACGAAAGTCGCTGCACTCCTTGCAAAAACCTGGATGGTGTAACCATGACGCAACATAATTCCCAGCCTCAACCCGATCATCAGTACCTTGTTGGCGATATTCAGATTTCAGGCGATGGCAACGAATTCAACTTCGTTCAGGGCAACAATAATCATTTTTTCAAATACGAGATCACGCCTCAAGGAGGGGTGGTTAACATCTTGCCACCAGAGCAAGCTCCTCGAATCACTGCTCTACAAACGCCGATTAGGTTGCTTCCGCGTCTTTCTTCCGACCTGTTTGGACGAAAAACAGAGATTGGGCAGAGTGTTATGGCACTTGAAGCATCACAAACCATTGAACTCTACGGTTCAGCAGGAATCGGTAAATCAGTCCTTTTGCGGCAACTTGCTCACCACAAAATTGCTGCGTCCTTGAAATATTTTCCAGATGGCGTGATTTACTTCCATTTGCTGCGTGAGGAGCCTGTTGAGGATTTGCAGCAAAAACTGTTTGAGGCTTTTTACGCCAGCGATCGCCCCTTCAAACCGTCTGCTATTCGAGTTCGGCATGAATTACAAAATAAGCGTGCCCTGATCCTACTCGACAATGCAAAACTGTCTCGGAAGGACATTGAGAAGCTAGGGGAAACTGCACCGAATTGCGTTTTTGCTTTTACATCGTCAGAGCGCAGCTTATGGGGCGAAGGGCATCCGATTCAGGTCGGTGGGCTTTCATTGGATGCTTCTTTGGATTTAATAGAACGGGAATTGAAGCGATCGCTCACGGCTCAAGAGCAAGCGGCAGTCACAGCAATTTGTACTGATCTTAACGGACACCCGCTTGAGATTCTTCAACACATTGCAGGTGTGCGTGAAAGCAAGGAATGGTTGGCCGATGTTGCTGGGCGAGTTCAGAAGAATACCTCTCAAAAAGCTCGAACTGAACAGTTACTCAAGCCTCTCAGTCAGCAAAAGCGATCGATCTTAGCTGCACTGGCGGCTTTAGGAGGAATTGCGATTTCAGCCAAGCAAGCATTAGCGATCGCAGACGAAGGCACAGAATCAGATCTCGGAACCTTGAGAGAAATGCACCTTGTGCAGCAGGAAGGCTCTCGCTACAGCTTGAGTGCCAATTTGCTGGATTCTGTCAAACAGATAGAGAATCTAACTCCTTACATGGAGAGGGCTGTATTCTTTGTCACGAAATGGGCACAGAACACGACCCCCGAAAAGCTGCAACAAGAATCTGAAGCAATCTCCCATCTGTTGCAGTGGTCAGTTAAGCAAGGTCGATGGAATGATGTTCTTTTGCTAGGCAAGCCGTTTGAAAGTGCGTTAGCGCTCTCAGGGCAGTGGGAGCTTCAAGCACAGGTACTTCAATGGTACGAACAAGCAGCAGAAAATCTGGGCGATAACTCTGCTGTCGCTTGGGTACTGCATCAATCGGGCGTTCGTTCTCTTGGTCTTGGTGAAACGTTTAGAGCGCGGAACTTGCTGAATCAAGCGTTTAAGCTGCGGCAGAAATTGGGAGATTTACGTGGAGCAGAACTAACCCAGCGGTGTCTGAACTTCAAATTCCCTACTGTTCCTCCAATTACAGATTTTCTTGAGCCGCCCGCACCTCAACCTTCGCCCCCACATTCACCTTGGACAGATTTCCTTAAAAAGATATTAATTCCTACTTTCGTTACAGGTGGTTTAGTTGGAGCAGGTATGCTCATAGCACCCAGAATTCAGATCCCACCCGGTGACTCTACACCTCCTAAAATATCAGCTCCAACTTCAGATCCCGGTTCCATAGCTAGTGAAACACCAATTCCTGAACCTAGCCCTACGCCCATTCAAGATCCTTCAATATCAAGCTGCGTTGCTGCTGATGTCAAAGTTGAATTGAACATACGCCCGTCACCCGACTTAAATGCTGAGGCTATTGGGAAGCTATCTTCAAGGCAACAAGCATCAACTACCAAAATGAGGCAAGGTGATTTCATAGAAATTAGTGATCCGATCAAAGGTTGGATTAATGCAGGGTTTACACAGCCTTGCGATTCTAAAAACTTTGCCAGAGCACCCAAACCAATTCCCTCCAAGGAGGTGGCTGATTCGCAACCAGAGGTCAATCAACCTTCTTCTGACTCACCTTCGCAACCTCAAAAGCAACTAACTCAGGTATACAAAGGCCCTTGGTCGTCTGATGTAATTAATGGCTTGCAGTTAATTGTTGATGAGGTTGAAAAAACTGATGGAGTGGCAAAACTTTATGTACGTGCTAAAAATCACACTACAAGGGATTTGAACTTGAGCTTTTTCTTCAACGGTTTTTATGCCTTTGATAATTTAGGCAACCCCTACAGCGTTGGTGCTAACCGTTGGAGCGACGTGATTCCTGCTTCAGGTACAACACGTGCATATATAACGTTACAACCTGAAATAAATCCCGATGCATCAAGCGTTACTGTTACTTTTGGTAATACGGGACAAGGACCGGGAGATTCCGGTGGCGGCAAGCTTTCTGTGTCAGGTATACAAGTTAAGTAAGTGCAATCATAGTATCCTCTGAACATATTTTTTGTAGGAGTCCTACAGGCACTTCACCAAACAAGCCATCTCTGACTTGCAAACTACATCTTTAGATCAGACAGGCTGATAAAACTCAAATCTACCTTATCTAACGTGCCCAGTCGAGTGATGAACAGATCATTGATTTACAATTACGGTGTGCCAGGGAGGTTCTTCAATCACTCAGTGAGAATTTGCAGCGGAGATCGCCCCTTCTCTTGAAGGCGATCGCTCTTTGCATGGGTGTGAAGAATCAAAGGCGCGATCGCTTAAGCACATAGGCGATCGGCAGATCAAATGGAAGGATGATTCTGTGGTGAAGATGGTGGGCGATCGTGGCTTTAATCATCTCCACCCTTCAGCGTTAGTCCTGCCAGCGCGAATGATGGGAGCGATCGTCCTCTCATTCTGCAATTAGTCTCAAGACCTGTACCTCAACGCCAAGCACATTCGCACAGACAGCCAACCCTTCATCTGCCGTAACCAGTGGAATGGTATGGGCAGATGCAATTGCCGAATGCAAAGCATCCAAAGTCCGCAAAGGTGTATCAAACCGCCTAATCCAATTCCGTGCCATGTCGTAGTGAATTGGCTCCAGGTCTAGCTGGCTATAAAAACCACTATTGAGATCAGTTTGAAAACGACTGGCAATAGCTTGAGCTTCATCACGCTCAATTTCTCCTACCCTAACCCGACGAGACAAGGCGGAGCAAAGTTCTACCTCAACCAATTGGCTAATTCCCAATTCAACTTCCTGCCTGAGCAATGCTTCAACCCGATCACTGAGTGCCTCTGCCCAATACAACGGAGCCACAACGCTGGTATCTAGATAAATCAACCGCGTTCCTCTTGTCGAGCCTGCATCACTGTTGCACTCAAAGCTTCCCCTTGAACTTGCAGAGACTCCCGAAATTGCCTCGTGCGGTTTAACCATTGTTCTCGTCCCAATGGTGGCACCAGTCGGGCAACCTCCCGATCCTGCTCCACCAGAATCACCTCTTCCCCTCTGGAAACTCTTTCCAGAAGAGCCTTTAGCTGACCCGCTGCATGATCTACACTAATCTTTAACATCCTGCGTAACCCATAAGGGATACGTCTAGCGTACACGAATTCCGATCAGTCCAGGTAAGCGTGATGGATGGTTATGAATCAGTCGATTTGTTTTGGTTAAAGAGCGATCGCTAGTTGCTGAAGGGCGAGCGCACTTACCCAATTGTCTCAGTATCAGACAGTTGAATTTGGCGATCGCTGGCTTCTGAAGGGAGGAGTGATCGCTTTTTGCAATGTGAAGAATCAAAGATGCGATCACAACTCAGAATAAGTCAGAATAACCCAGTCTTGAACTCAGATAGCCAACAGATTTGATGGAGTTGTTCGCAGAAAACAGCGAATTTATCCATTCACCGAGACGAGTCATGCCAGACCAACTCAACCCTCAACAACTCATTAGTGAACTTGAGAGCTTAAAGACCACTCTCAGCAAATTTGAAACTGCGCTTGATGACAAATTTGCACCCCTCAAAGCCGGACTCGATACTGCCGAAGCCAACTTAGGTAAACTGGCAACCGATGCCGACGCAGCCTTAATCCGCAAAACCATTGATGCTGCCTTAGACCAGGCACTCGGCGCAAATGATTACGTCAGCGCCAACGACATTCTCAACTTCAACCTGGCACTTACCACTGACTTCGGTGATGCGCCCGGCATTCCCTCGATCGCGTCTACCCTCAACCTCAGCCTCAATCTAGACAATCCCATCAGCACGCCTAGCATCGCCTTCAAAGATGTGCGTCTAGATTTAGGCTCCTTTATACAAGACTTTGCTAAACCAGTCATTGGCGAAGTGGGACAGGTGCTCAAACCCTTTGAGCCGATCCGAGAGATTTTGACAAAAGAGGTGCCAGGACTCAGTGATTTGGGTGTTCGCATTAGCTTGTTGAATCTGGCAAAAACATTTGGGGGAGCGTCTAACTTTGCTCTATTCGATGCCCTGGATCAATTCTCCACCATCGTTAATGCCGTCGATCAAGCCGGAACTACGGTCAACAATTTGGCTGGAGATAGTCGCTTCATCCATTTAGGTGACTTCAGCACTAATGCCAGTGGACAAATCACAACGTCTACACCTTACGAGATCGCGCCACTTCAACAGGCAGCTAGCAGAGGCTTGAGCTTCTTTTCGGATGCAAAAAACATTGCTGGTGGTGGTTTCACCTTTCCTCTCTTAGAAACGCCTACAACAGCCTTTGATCTACTCTTAGGCAAAGATATAGGCTTGCTAAATTTCACCTTGCCTGAATTTAGTGCAGGCTTTAGCTACAGCGAAAAATTTCCCATTGTGCCGCCATTTCCAGTGTTTTTCAACTGGAGCGGTAGTGCAGCCTTCACCAGTCCTGGTTTAACCTTTGGCTATGACACGGCGGGTCTCAAAAATAATGCGCCTCTGTCTGGCTTTTATATTGATGGTAGCCAACCACTGTTTGAAGTGAATGCAACCCTCAAAGCGGGAGCCAGCGCTGGTATTCCAGTCCTTTTTGAGGTCGGTGGCGATGTCTTTCTAACTGGAAAAGCCGATTTCTACCTTCCAGACAGACAAAGCAAAGTCAGACTTTCAAACTTAGATAGTTTGTTTGCTAACGGCTTTTTTGCAAGCGAGGGCAAGATTCAAGTTGGAGCCAATGCGTGGCTCGAACATATCACCTTCAACCCCATTAAAGGGTTCTTGGGTCTGATCACAGGCGACTTTGACAAGCTGGTCGATCGCTATGAAAAAAATCTGGTCACGTTTGATTTATTTGACTTTGGGAATGGGACTCAAGGCTCTGCTCAACTTCCACCGAATCTAGCAAGCTACGACGCTGCCAGCCGCACCCTGGTTCTTAATATTGGTACACGCGCTGATCAACGCAATGTTAGTCAAACAGTAATTGATGAGCAATTTAACATCATGCCCGATGTTCTTGTCTCAGCGTTTGGCTATCAGGACACGTACTCTGGGATTAGCAAGGTTGTTGCTTTTGCTGATGTGGGGAACGATGTGATCTCAGTGGACATTCCAGCGATCGCCGAACTGCATGGCGGTGCAGGGGATGACAATCTGTACGGCAGTTCATTGGCAGATCAACTCTTTGGGGATGAGGGCAGCGATCGACTCAGCGGTCGCGGTAGTGACGATTTGCTTTACGGCGGCGAGGGGAACGATCGACTTTATGGCGATGAGGGCAATGATACTCTGTTTGGTGAGGCTGGCGATGACCTGTTAGAGGGTGGCATTGGTAACGATCAGCTTAATGGTGGGGAGGGCAATGATGAGTTATATGGGCGTGTCGGACTGGATGTGTTCAACGGTGGAGTGGGCGACGATCGGCTCTTCGGTGGTGAAGACAATGACCAACTGTATGGGATGGATGGTGACGATCTCTTAGCTGGCGGTACAGGGGATGATAGTCTCGACGGTGGTAATGGGAATGATCGCCTGTTTGGTGAAGAAGGCAGCGATACCCTCATTGGTGGTGCAGGAGATGATAGTCTGGATGGCTTTGATGGCGATGACCAATTGTTTGGCGGGGTTGGCAATGACAAAATCAACGGTGGCGCTGGCATTGATACTGTCAGCTATGCCGATTCATCCAATGGAACTGTCGTTAACCTGGATGAGAGCAGACAATACAGCAATGCCGCCAGTCCCTTCGATTTAGAACCGGGCTTTGCGATCGCGGCGGGCACGGCGACCGATGGCTTTGGTACAACAGATACGCTGCAAAACCTGGAAAATATCATTGGCTCCAACTTTGATGATGTTCTCATTGGCAGCGGCGATAGGAATCGGATCACCGCTTTAGCAGGTAATGACTTACTGATTGGCAATGCCGGGAGTGACACGTTAGATGGTGGTGATGGCATTGACACCGTTAGCTACCGTTATGATCCAAAAGCTGTTTTCGTCAGTCTAGAACAAGGGACTGCCACAGATGGGTTTGGTGACATCGATCGCCTCCTCAACATTGAGAATGTGGTTGGTTCCGACGGGAACGATCGCCTCATTGGCAACGACCAGATCAACAGCCTCTCTGGTGGTAACGGAGATGATGTCATTGAAGCCAGAGGCGGCAACGATACGCTCTATGGCAACGACGGCAACGACACACTGATGGGAGAGGCAGGCGACGATACGCTGATTGGTGGTGCAAGCGCAGACCTGCTTCAGGGTGGCGAGGGTAATGATACTGCGTCTTACATCACGGCGACAGCAGGTGTGATAGCCAGCTTAACCACAGGTGCGGGAGCAACGGGAGATGCAAGGGGCGATGTCTTTCAGTCGATCGAGAACCTGGAAGGATCTGCTTACAGCGATCGCCTCATCGGTGATCAGTTCGCAAATATCCTCAGCGGTTTAGGCGGCGACGATTTTCTGGATGGACGTGATGGCGATGACGCTCTTTATGGTGGAGATGGACGCGATCGGCTGCTGGGATCTGGGGGCAATGACCAGATCTTTGGTGGCGCTGGGGATGATGACTTAGACGGCGGTGATGGAAATGACTTTCTCAGCGGTGGTGAGGGCGATGATTTTCTGGAAGGGCAAGCAGGCAACGATCGACTAGAAGGGGGTTTGGGTAACGATACCTTTCTGGGTGGTGAAGGCAATGACACCCTTCTAGGTGAAGTGGGCGATGACAATCTGGATGGTGGTAACGGCAACGATTTACTCAATGGTGGGCTTGGCGATGATTTTCTCTACGACGGCGAGGGGAATGATCAACTGCTGGGTGCTGGCGGCAATGACTATCTAGAAGGGGGTGCCGGACACGATCGATTGGATGGCGGTGACGGCAGTGATTTTCTGTACGGACAGGCGGGCAATGATCAACTGTTGGGCGGTGCAGGGCAAGATCAACTGTTGGGTGGACTTGGTAATGATGTGTTGACTGGCGGCACAGATAACGATGTCCTTTCAGGTGGCGGTGGGAACGATCGCTTCATCATTAACCTGGGCGATGGCAGGGATACGATCATTGATTTTGGTGGGATTGCTAGAGGGGCGGCTCCAACCGCAGAAACTATTGGTGAGGTGGATATCATTGAGTTTAAGGGAGCTAACTTAGTGGCCCAAAAGATGCTTCTGACTCAGAATGGCAGCGACCTTGAGATTAGTTTTGAAGGCGTTGCTAATACACAGGTTATTTTGAAAGACTTTGCGCTGGAAAATCTTGACAATCTCCCCACGAGTAAAGGCGCAACCATAACTCTGGGCAACATCCTGTTTGAGGGTCAATCGGAAATGCAGGATAGCTTTGATGTCTTTAATGCGGAGTGGCAGTATGACCAGGTGCTAAACCGTAACACTGTCAGCTTCTTAAACGATTTGAATAATCGGACTAAGGGGTTTGACGACTCGGATGATGTGATTAATGGGCAAGGAGGCGACGATACACTCTGGGGGCTGAGTGGGAATGACCTTCTGCGGGGTGGTGCCGGAAATGACACGCTGCTGGGCGGCTTGGGCAAAGACTACCTTGCGGGGGGTGAGGGCAACGATACCCTCTTTGGTCAGGAGTGGGATGACTTTCTGGTGGGTAACCAGGGGGATGACCTGCTGTTTGGTGGCAGCGGTCACAATACGCTCGTGGGTGGTCTTGGCAAGGATACGTTTGCATTGACAGGCGAAGGGACAGATCTGGTTTTAGACTTCACAGTGGGTCAAGACCGTCTTGGTTTAGCATCTGGGTTGACGTTTGACCAACTCACCCTAACTCAGGGCACAGGAGTAAATGCCAGCAGTACGTGGGTCAAGCTCAATAGCACAGGTGATCTTTTGATGACTCTCAACAATGTGCAGGCAAGTGCGCTGATGCGCGATGTGTTTGCGTCTGTCTCTAACTATCAGCCTTCGCCGTTGACTAGAGGTTGATCAAGATCGGGTGAGTTACACACCATTGCCAGAATGCGACGATCGCTTCTCTGCCCTAACCACTGGAGGCGATCGTCCTTCCATACAATATTGGGAGCCTGTTTGCCATCCTGATGATGACCCAGACATCGTAATTCTTGTCTCAGGAAAAATTGACCGTCATAATGAGGTCACACGGCGCTTAACTTAATTTTGGGAGTCCTATGCTTACCTCTGAAGAATTAGACGCAATTCTTGAACGCATTCTGACAAACAAGGCAACGGAAAAGGATGTGGCTGCGCTACGTCGATCGCTGAAGCAGAGCGGTAAGGTGGTGCAAATTGAGTTGCAGCAGGAGAAATTCAGTTTCGATATTGAGCAAATTAGTGGGGGAGAGATTCAGTTTGGCGATCGCATTTACCAGGGTGCCGATGCGGAAACCATCAAAGCAGTGCTGCAATCTGCCCTGGGTGAACAGCAAAGACTTCTGGAGCAGCAAAGGGCAAAACGTCCCCGCGTTGAGCGAGATTTTTTGGGGATGATGAAAGCAGAAGTTTCTAGTAGCCTAAAGCAGTCGTTGCATCATGCTGTGTTGATGAACTTAGGCAAAGAGGAACAACCAGAGCAAGTAGAACGCCTCTGGGATGCCAAAGTCAAAGTGGCAGATCAGCCAAATGTTTTGCTGTCGAAGGATGCAAAGACTATTGAAGTTTTTGATCGAGAAGATATTGCAGGCAGACTACTGATCTTAGGCAGCCCTGGATCTGGTAAAACTACAACGCTTTTGGAACTAGCGAAGGAATTAATCGAGCGAGCAGAAACAGAACAAGATTTTCCGATGCCTGTTTTGTTCAACTTGTCTTCCTGGAAAGACGATCGCCAGCCTCTACAGGAATGGATAGTACAAGAACTCAAACTGCGTGTGCGCTCAGATATTACTCGTAAATGGTTAGACCAGCACAAACTATTGCCGTTGCTAGACGGGTTAGATGAAATGGCAACCGATCGTCAGGAAACTTGTGTCGAAGCTATTAACCAACAGCTACTCACTGGCGAAAGGTCTCTTCCCTATCTGGTTGTGTGCAGCCGCAATGAAGAGTACGACAACTATGAAACCAAACTACTACTTAATGGTGCAATTTCTATTCAAGCACTGACGATCGATAAGATTCGGAGCTATCTCAACTCTATTGACCAGACTGAGTTATGTCATACGCTCGATCATGACGCAGAGTTGCTAGCTCTCGTTCGCATTCCCTTATTTCTCAGTATCGCAGTAATAGCTTTTCAGGAACTCTCTCATGAACAGTGGCAAACGCTTACAACTACTGAAGCAAGAATTAGATATTTATTGAATAGCTATATACAGAAAATGATAAGGAGAAAACCGGTGAAATTTGCTTTAAAGAATAAAAAAGATCACCCATGCTCTCTTACTCAGAAGACTTACACATGGCTTGTTTGGTTAGCTATTTATATGCAGGGAGAAGCAAAATCTGAGTTCTTAATTGAGAGAGTTCCACCGCCTAGATTAGCAAGAGGCTCTCTTGTTAATGTTAGTATCACTGTTTTTTTAACTTTAGTAATTTTATTCATTTTCACACTTCTAAAACAAGGAATAGAACTCAAATATATAATTAAAATAATAAGTATAAAGCTACTTCTGGGGGGATACCCTATTTATGTGGCTATCTGTTTGATTGTCCGTAATCTTATGAATAAAGATATAAAAATTGTCGAAGGCTTAATCTGGTCATGGAGAAAAGCTAAAAACGGGTTTCGCAAAGAACTGACATATCCACAATTCCTCACTATAAACGTTGCTGGTGGTAGTGTAACTACTTATATTTGTGGAACATCTTCTATACATATACTATGTCTAATCATTCTTATGCTTTCCCAAACAAGGAGCGACAATAAAATTGACCACAGGTTAGCTCTAGTAACTTTAGGAGCTTTGATAGTTGCTCTACTTCTTTCGGGTCGCATATCTTTAAAAGTGATGTTTATTGTACTGATGTTTAGATTGACTTTTGGATTAATTAACATGCTTATGCATGGATTGACTCCTTCAGAGATTGAGGTTAAAACTTTTCCAAACCAAGGTATTTGGATGTCAGCTAAAAATGCAATGTTTTTCTTTTTAACCATTGCGTTTATTGGCGGTTTGCTGGGTGGAGTTCTTGGATTAATAGATTTAGGAATTGTTATACCTTACCTTGGATTACACTTCGAGGGAGTTTTGAAAGGATTTACTTCTGGTTTGCTCATCGGACTATTTACTGGGTTACTTTTCGGACTTCAATACGGTGGCATAACTTGTATTAAGTACGGAGTCACACGCATAATTCTCTACTCTAAAGGACTCATTCCTTGGAACTATGCTCGCTTCCTCAATCACTGCACTGAGCGATCAATTCTTCAACGGGTAGGTGGACGCTATCGGTTTATTCATAGATTGCTACAAGAGCATTTTGCAGCAATGCATCTTGATAAATAAGTGAATAGAAGTAGTCATAATTCATCTTAACAGTCACTCAAAATACTATTTCTTTCAACTTGGTCAGAACGATCGCACTCAAATTCAATCAAACGACTTAACAAAAACAACAGAGAGCAAGCATGACAAACTCGAATGAAATGAACGCGATTCTCGATCGCATCCTGCACAACAAACCAGCCGATGGCGATGTGGAAGATCTACGCCAATGGCTCCAAACTGCTGAAGGTCAACAATTTACTCAACAGCTTAGTCAGCCTGCACCGCAATCAACTGCCTCAGGTAAGTTCAATATCAACATTGGCAAGATTACTGGGAGCGAGATTCAGATTGGCGATCGCCATGTCAATAGTACCGATGCTGAGATGTTGCGTAACTTGATTAGTTCTCTACTTAAAGAGTTGTCAGTCTCGACTAGTTCTGCAACACTAGCGATCGCCGTCCGCAAGATTTTGGTATTAGCTGCCAGTCCAAAGGATCAGTCCAAGCTGAATCTGGAAAGAGAAGTCAAAGAAATTGATCTGGCATTGCGGTTAGGCAGCGATCGCGAACAATTTACTCTCGATCAACGTTGGGGAGCCACCCCAGGAGAGCTACAAGATGTTCTGCTGACCCTTAAACCGGACATCGTTCACTTTTGTGGTCACGGCGCAGTAGAACAGGGATTGGTTTTACAGAACGAAAACCAGCAAGCTCAACTAGTTTCAACGACAGCCCTAGTGAAGTTGCTTGAATTGGTCACCAAACATTCCAAACCGATTTCCTGCATAGTGCTGAATGCTTGTTACTCAAAAGCGCAAGCCGATGCGATGAGTCCCTTTATCGATTACATCGTTGGCATGAACAAAGAAATTGGCGACAAGGCAGCAATCAACTTCACCAAGGGCTTTTACCGATCGTTATCCAACGGACTTCCCTACAACGCTGCCTTTGACTTTGGTTGCAATGCCATTGATTTAGAACAAATTCCAGAACACTTGACTCCTATTCTGCAAGGCAAAGCCATACAAAAAAAGTAATTCCTTAATTTGAGGTGTTTCTATGTTTACCCCCGAAGAGATTGATGCCATTCTGGAACGCATTCGTAACGGCACAGCCAGTGCTGAGGATTGGGATGCCTTGCGTCAAGCCCTGAGTCAACCTGTCGATATGCTGCAAATTCCATTGCGGCAGGAACAAATCAACTTCATTATTGGAGAACTGAAGGGCAGAGATATTCAAATTGGCGATCGGTTCACCACTGAGCAAATTCTTGGGCAGAAAAACATTTATGTTTCTGTTGATGAGATTAAAACTCGTAAATTCAATCAGACTTCACCCTACAAAGGATTGAAGAAGTTTGAGCCAGAAGATAAGGAGTTTTTCTTTGGGCGTGACCAGTTCATCACAGAGTTGGCAAATGAACTAGAGCGGACTAACCTGCTTTTGCTACTCGGCGCATCGGGCAGTGGGAAGTCGTCGGTAGTGCGGGCAGGGCTGTTGGCTTGGTTGCAGAAGGAATGGGGTTCTCGGTTGGTTAATTTAACGTTTACCCCCGATCAAGATCCGTTTGAATCTTTGTATGGCAGCTTATTGCGCTACTACAAACAAGCAGAAGCTCAAGTTGCCCGTGAAGGTCGAGAGGATACGCTGACCCAGGTTGTAACTGGGCTAAGACGATCGGACTCTTTCTGGTTCATTTTCATCGATCAGTTTGAGGAGTTGTTCACGACTAGCCAGGGTGAGAAGCGCGATCGCTTTATTGCTGGCTTAGTTCAACTCAACACAGCCTTGAAGCTTCTGGGTTCTACAAAAGATTGCCCGGTCAAAATTGTGGCGACGATGCGGGCAGATTTTCTCGATCGATTCAGTCCCTATCCAACCTTGGTCAAGGCGACCGATAAGCATCGTCCATTGATGGCAGAAATGCGAGTGGATGAGTTGAGGCAAGCCATTGAGCAACCAGCAGCACATCACGGAGTGGTGTTTGAAACAGGACTCGTGGAAGAGATCACCAAGGATGTACAGGGACAGGCAGGATATTTGCCGTTGTTGCAATACACGCTGAATCTGGTGTGGGATACGGAGAAAGAGAATGGCAGTATTCACGATCGTACCTTAAACATCAGCACTTATCGAGGCTTGGGTGGGGTGCGGGGTGCTTTGCAAAAGCGGGTGAATCAGATTTATGAGGCGTTGCCAGAAGCGGAACGATTAGCGGCTCAACGCATTTTCTTGAAGCTGGTAGAAATTGGTGGAGATGAGGAATCGGGGACGGAATGGAAGCCTGTAAGGAGACGGGCACTGCGATCGGAGTTTGACAGTGAGCTAGAGCAGCGAGTGCTGGTGCAGTTGATTGACGAGAATTTGTTGGTGAGCGATCGTCCATCTCAAGCCCAGGAATCAACTGTAGAGATTGCTCATGAAGCTTTACTGACATCGTGGGAGATGTTGAATACTTGGATTAAAGAGAATCGTCAAGCTATTGGGATTCGTAATCGACTGAATGATGATGTGGCACGGTGGCAAGCGAAAAAGGCAGAGGATGAATTGTGGACTGGCTCGAAGTTGGAACAGGTTCTAGAACTCAAAAAGAACCCAACGTTCAATCAAGTGATGGGTGGATTTAGTTCCACTGCAAATCAGTTTATTGATGCAAGTTTGGGATTGCGCGATCGTGTCAGAAAACGGCAGATTAGACAAGCTCGTACCATTGCTGCTGTATCAATTGCTGCTGTTGCTTTAGTAAGTGTCGCTGGAGTCGTTGCAATGCTTCAAAGGCAGGAAACGGTTAAGCAAAAGGAGCAAGCAGAACGACAAGCTCAGATTGCTCTTGCACAGCAGTTGATATCCAAGGCTGAAGTAGCAAGAAGACAAGGCAGCACTCAGCTACAGGTCAGTATGTTGCTTGCTGTTGAAGGTGTTCGGCGATTAAATGCGCTAGAGGTATCATCTGCTGAAGGTAATGCTATTCTACGTTACGGGCTTGATTTACTCAAATCACCTATATCGCGAAGTGATATTGAGCGATTGTCCGCTTCCCATGATTTACCCAATAGTGAAACAATTGAGCAACAAGTTAAATCCAACAATTGTGCCGTTATCCAAGCAGGAATTCTTGAGTGTCGTAGTTCGGGCAGTAAGAATGTAGCTCAAATTCTTGGGATGCAGGGAGCTAGTGGAGGCTCAAATACGATAGATTTTCCGGTGCAAATTATAGATGCAACTACAAAGCAGCTATTAGCTGTCTTACCTCACAGGGGTCATGTACGATACACTGCTTTCTTTGGGGAAGGCAAATATGCATTATCAAACGGATATGCAGAAGCGGACGGGATAAGGTACTGGAACTTAGGTTTTGATAAAGGATCTGCGCGTCTAATAACCAATCTTACTGAATTTGAAAGTCCATCTAATATCTTTAATTCTAATTTAAGAGATAAAATAAGAGGACTTAATCTGAACCCCAAAACCGACGAACTAAGCTTCCATGGGAAATAGAGTTGTTGGGTAATAAGAACAGGTTTCCTGACGACAGATTGCTTCCCACTTCTATCAATTTATGCAGCCTCCAAATAGAAGTTCCACAACCCTGCTGCGACCAACATTAAGTGGTCATCAAAATCAGTCACACGATTGCGATAAATTGCAGAGACCGAATGATATCGCTTCATGCCCGCGTGGGCATGTTCACATTTGACTCGTTGACGACTAAATTCACGGTTTTCCTGTTTCTGCTGTTCGCTCAATTCCTTGCCTCTGGGCTTTTTATGCGGCAGACGGATGTTGTCAAATTCGTTCTGTAATCCCTGAAATCCTAAATCTCCTTCCACCGCCACCTCCTCTGGGATCTTGCTAAAACCTAGTTGAGCCGCAACCGCAGGCGGTTCTGCTCACTTACGAAGAGTGCAAATTCGGTTGTCGGTTCCAACGTTAGTTAGATCGTAGCGTCACGAAAATTTTAGCATATAGTACAAGTGAACTAAATGGCGCTGTCGGTCTAACTAAATCTGCTTCATCTAATTGCCGTTTGTCATGGATTTTGCCAGGTCTGGCTTTGGTCAGGAAGCGCACCCGCTTTTTTCGCGTGGTTCCGGTAATGTGCTTGCGGGTATGCCGTTTCTTTTGACCGGAGTAATGTTCCTTTTGCTTGTCAGGGTCTTGGGGACGTTGCACTGGACGCTCTGTGCCATCAAAAATCACCTCCTTGACATCGGGCAAGCGTTCCATAAACTCCTCCATACTCCGCAACTGGCGCTCTGGCAAAACCTGTTTGTCTCCCAATGTCGTCTCTAAAATCGGCAGGAGTCGATGCACCCAGTCATGGGCACAGGAGCGGTCAAAGTCAAACAACACACTCAGCAAATCAAACGTGGGATAGCAGTTGCAGTACAGCAAAACATAGAACAGTTTCTCTGCTATTGTTCGCAAGGTTGCCTTACGTCCCCCTCCAACCGCACGTTTGCGCGCTCCTGCTGGCTTCACCAGACTTTGCTGATAAACGGCTGTAAAACTGGGCAGCAGAGCCTCGAATGCCTTGAGGGTTAGTCCCGTCATGGCTCGCATCAGGCGGTCTTGCTTGAGAATACGCTTCAGATTTAGCATTACGAGAACACCTTGCAACTGCTAGATATTATCCTTTATTTCCCAACAGGTCTAATATGTTGCTCGGTTGCAAAACAACGCCTTAGAACTAAGAGATATAGCCACTAATGACTTAATTCTGAGTCTAGATCCTGGCTCTGTTTCTTTTAGTTTTGATGATCGTTATCTTGCAACTCGCAGTGATCGAGATAACATACTGCGAATTTTAGAAATAAGTACTAAGAAAGTGATTTTTCAACAAAGTATCGAATCGCTTTCTAATAATTTGAAAATTATAGGTGACAGTGCAGTAACGAATATGTCCTTGGAAAATGTGAGGAAAGATCTCTTCTTGAGTACTTTTTCTGTTAGTAAAGATGGCAATATTCACTTTTATAGAAGTAATGGTTGGAGCGCTTTTTTATGGATAGTGAACAAGAATCAAATTGAAGTTATAGGAGGTCTTAAAGGAAAAGTCCAAGAGACATCATTGAGTCAATTGGGTTCATATTTAGCTACAAGTGATCGATACAACGGAATTCAAATTATCGAAACCAACAGCGGCAATCGGGTTATGGAGTTACAAAATGATGGTGGAGGTAGTTCAGGCTATGGTGGTGACAGTGGATTAGCTTTCAGCCCAGATGAGAAATATATTGCAATAATCAGTTTAGAGAATGTTGTCAGAATTTTTGAAGTATCTACTGGTCAAGAGATACAGCGTCTAGAAGTAGGCAGCAGAGCTACCCTCGAATATCCAGGTAGACGAATCAGAGTCAGTAGACTTGCCTTCAGCCCAGATGGACAAAACCTTGCTACTGAGTTCATCTTAGAGGAGGACTCTTCAGAAAAGAAACAACCTGCTGGAATTTTATTGTGGGATTTGCAAACCAAAAGTATAGTTTCCGAAATGTGTTCTCGATTAACGCGCAACTTTTTATTCAGTGAGTGGAAACAAGTATTTGGTGAGGCACCCTATCAAAAAACATGTCCAAACCTGTCTTTGCCTCAAGATCTGCCAAAAAGTTCTTCTGATTCGAGTAAACCAGATGAAGCGGCTGAGACAAATTCTATCCCCGATAGTTCTCAGGTTCCAACGCCTTTACATGCTTCACCAAACTTTTTACCTTTCAATGCGTTTTCAACACCTTCCCCTCAGTCACAAGAGCCAACGCCAAGCACTTCATCAAAAATTGTAGAGAAACCTCAATCATTCAAATCGCCAATTCTAGATGAACCTGAAAGAGTTGCTTTTGATAAGGAAGGTACGGAAACATCTGTTCAGGGTCGTATTACAGCAAATCAGATTAAGCAGTATCTACTCTGGTGTAAAAATGGACAGCGTATGACTATCCAAATAAAAGAAGGTGATCTGAAGGTAACAGTGATTGCTCCAGATGGTCAAATCATTGGCACGGCAAATACAACTAAACAGTGGGAAGAGCAACTCCCCAGCAATGGAGACTATACAGTTAAGATCAGCAGTCCTACTGGGTCTAATTATACGGTTCGTATTAAAATCCTATAGCTGAAGCCTTTGCCCAAGAAGTTGGTGGAGAAGTCGGGGAACCCTAAACCTGAAAGCAGCTGTAGAACTTTCACTCATCAAAGCGTTGCTCATTTTGATGTCAGCAATAAATCCAAATCAACCCGAAAAACTTGGCTAGCTTTCTCGCCTCATCAAGCTCGATCGTTCTCTTATCGGTCAGGATTTCGGCGATCTTTTCCTGCGTTCCTAAAACCGGAATCAAGTCAGCCTCTTCTAAATCTCTAGCCTCCATCAAATGCCCCAGCATTGATCCAGTAGTCCCTGCTGGAATAGGGTAGTGTTCAGCTTCAAACTTCTCAATCAGGGTAATCAAAAGCTCCAGAAATGTTTCTTCCTCCGATCGCGTCGAGCGATGCTCCAATTCTTGAGCTAGAGCGATCGCGTGGTCATTCTCTGCTTCCGTCATAATCGGTTTAGGCTGATAGCGAACTAACAACTCAGCATAAGACTGTGCATCAAAAGTACGAGTCATTTTTCCACTCATACTTGTCATACTCTGCGTGGGTTAAAACATATTTGATGTAAATTCTTTGAGACGATACTTTTCGCAAAACTCTTGCAATTCTTTTCGACTGATGACGTGCATCTCAAATCTCTTGTCAATCACACCTTCAGCATTATCTCGCCTCCTTACTCATTATGATTAAGCGAAATGAAGACGGGCGAATTAGCAATGCTCGTCGCCCGTTTTAGCGATCGCCAAACAGCCAAAGCCTTTGCCCAAAAAGTCGGTGGAGAAATCGGGGAACCTTGAACTTTTACTTTGACTCGTATACGTACTGCCGAAGCCCTCAACCGCTCCCTATCTCTCTACTTTCGTTAGCAGCAACCGTATCAAGATTATATACAAGCTGCAAGATTGACCCATAGCAGTTCGACCTACTTAAAAAATACGCAAAAATATTTGTATGGAATCTTTTACATACAGTACGTCAATTTGATGATAAATTATCTGGGAAAGTCTCAGACGTGTCCTATGGCTCTTCCATTTGAGTACGTTTTTCCAGCCATTAGAGGGATTCAGGCAGGGCGTGAATATTACGTTTCGATGTGCCCAGTTCGCTTAATCCCGAAAATCTTTTCGTTTGACGATGAAGAGATTCCCCCTGAGATGCGGGCGCAGCGAATTCTAAACCGGAGTCGAGTGCCTGAGATCGCTCGTTACATCCTGGGTAATCCAACAGGCTATGTCTTCTCGGCAATTACTGTCTCCATCAATGCAGACATCGCCTTTGAAGCCATTGGTTCAGAAGATATTGGTAAGTTGACTGTTCCGATGGATGCTCGGTTTGTCATAAATGACGGACAGCATCGTCGCGCTGCATTTGAGCAAGCCTTAAAAGAGAATCCTGATCTTGGAGACGAGACGATCGCCGTCGTCTTCTTTCTGGATATTGGATTGAAGCGATCGCAGCAGATGTTCACCGATCTGAATCGTTACGCAGTTCATCCTGATCCCTCGTTAAATATTCTCTATGACAGCCGCGATCGCAAATCCATTTTGTCCAAATCTGTGGTTAAAGAAGTCAAGATTTTCGATAGACTCACGGATATGGAACGAAGCAACCTGCCAGTTCGCTCCAGCAAGCTTTTCACACTCAGCAGTATTTATAGTGCGACTCAAGCGCTTCTGGCTAATCATAAAGATGAGGAAATTGAGAAGCAGGTGGAGATTAGCGTACGCTTCTGGAGGGCAGTCAGCAGCAACATCTTAGACTGGCAGCAAGTGTTTGATAAGAAGGTTAGCCCCGGAGAAATCCGCCGAGAATACATCCATAGTCACGCAGTCACACTAGCAGGGATTGGGGGGGCAGGTGCAACCTTGCTGTCTGCTTACCCAGATAAATGGGAAGCCCCGTTAAAAGTTTTGCGAAAAATTGACTGGGCCCGTTCTAATCCCGATTGGGAAGGTCGTGTCATGTACGGGGGGCGGCTGTCTAAATCGAGAGCCTGTGTCAGCTTCATGACAGCCTATCTGAAGAACGCGATGAAACTGCCTTTGACTACGGAGGAAGAACGATTAGAGAAAATCTATGCTCTGACAGGAAGATAGCCATGCCACTGTTTGAGTTGTAAATTGTTTCGGAGGTTGAGCAAGAAACCTATGAAAAGTTTAAGAGGATTTGAGGTTACTAGCCCTTGTGAAGAAAAAGTGCAATCGTTTCTAGAGTCGATTGATGCAATAGACATCTCGATTGAATGGGGTTGGAATACTGTCATTATTGGTCATGAGGATGATCCTGATGAGTTCCAGGGCTTTGGCTACACTACGCTCTCTTCAGAAGAACTTAGTCAGTTTGCTAACCTTCTAAATGTGGAATTAATTTATGTTGATGAGCCTTTGGAAGCTGAAACGGTTCAATCTCTTGGGCTTTTGAAATACATAGAAGAGGCTGAGTAATTCATGTCTGTCCAAGACGTTAGCTAATTTGTATTAAGAGTGAGCGTGATGACTGAAGCAACAAAATTAGAATCTTTTCAACGATCGGTTCCTGAGCTTGTCGAAGAGTTGAAAGCTCTGACGATCGAGATCCAGGAATTGTATTGTCAAGACCAATTGCCCTGGATTGTGGGCTACTCAGGCGGCAAGGATTCAACGGCAGTGCTTCAGCTAGTGTGGAATGCGATCGCCGCCCTTCCCCCCGCAAAACGTACCAAGATCGTTTATGTCATCACCACAGACACAATGGTCGAAAATCCTGTAGTGTCTGCCTGGGTTGACAAGTCGCTCACCGTGATGGGGGCAGTTGCCAAAGAAAAGAATATGCCTATTGAGCCGATTCTGCTCAAGCCCGCTGTCAAAGACACTTTTTGGGTCAATCTGATTGGGAAAGGCTATCCTGCACCACGGCAAGGATTCCGCTGGTGTACCGAGCGCCTGAAGATTAAACCATCAGATAACTACATTCGTGAGAAAATCCGGGAAAGCGGCGAAGTCATTTTAGTTCTGGGAACGCGCAAGGCTGAAAGTTCATCACGGGCTGCTTTGATGGAAAAACACCGGAATTGGCGCGTCTTTTCTCACCTCAACTACAATCCTAGCCGTCCCAACTCCCTCATCTACACCCCGATCGAAGATTGGCGCACCGATGAAGTCTGGCTGTACTTGATGCAATGGCAAAACCCTTGGGGCAATAACAACAAAGATTTGTTTGCAATGTATCGAGGCGCAACAGCAGATAATGATTGTCCTTTGGTTGTTGACACCTCTACGCCAAGCTGCGGCAGTTCCCGGTTTGGCTGTTGGGTCTGCACGTTGGTCAGCGCAGACAAATCAATGGAAGCAATGATCCAAAACGATGAAGAAAAAGAGTGGATGCAGCCGCTCCTGGATTTACGGAACGAGTTGGATGTAGAAAATGACCTCGATCGCCGAGATTTCCGACGGCGGCAAGGGCAGATCCAACTGTATGAGCGTGATGTAGATGGGCTGGACGCTAAAGAGATTGTCAATATTCCAGGTCCTTACACCAAACAGTGGCGGGGAGAATGGCTGCGACGAGTGCTTCAAGCTCAGACCGAAGTGCGAGAAAATGCGCCTACGGAAATGCAGAAGATTGAACTGATTGCCATTGATGAACTCAGCGAAATTCGTCGCATTTGGCTGGAAGAGTTCCACGAATTTGATGATGTTCTGCCAAGCATCTATTTCGAGGTGACAGGACAAGCGTTTATTGATCCCCGACCTAACGCTGGAAGCGCCCAGCTTGGCTTAGACGAATGGAGCATTCTAGAAGAAATCTGCGATGACCCCATGCATTTTGAACTGATGACTCGGCTCCTCAGCACCGAGCGAAAGTTTCAAACCATGTCAAGGCGAGTCGGGATTATTGATGCCCTCGAAAAACATTTTGACACCAGTTCCCGTGCGAAAGAGGAGGCGATCGACAACGCCCATCTCAACTGGAACATCAAAAAAGCTGCTAAAGTTGGAGACGTAGAAGCCGTTAAGCAGCTAACCGATAAGCCAGCGTCCTCCTGGGCAGACCTCAAATTTAAGGGGCGCTCATGATCTTTCAGGAATTGGTATTAGAGAATTTTGGTCCCTACAAAGGGCGGCGGGTGTTTAATTTGCGCCCTGGCAAAGAACAGCAAACGATCGTCCTGTTCGGCGGCATGAACGGTGGCGGCAAAACGACGCTGATGGATGCGATTCGTCTAGCGCTCTATGGACATCGTGCTCCCTGCTCGACTCGTGGCAATCTCAGCTACCCTGAATTTCTCAAGCAGTGCATCAACAGACAAGCGCAAGAGGCTGTCGTGGAACTAGTTTTTCAGCAGACTCTCAATAACGAAGCACAACCCACAGAATTTAGAATTTATCGTACCTGGACGGAGCAGATTAGCAATCGAGACACCTTACGAATTCTCACGAACGGTGAAGTTTCGCCCGATCTCGCGCAGAAATGGGATGAACGCATTGAGGATCTCTTGCCCCTAGGAATCTCTCGCCTATTTTTGTTTGATGGCGAACAAGTCGGTGAACTAGCTGACCAAGACACGCTACCACAGTCAGTTACTAGTGCCATTCGATCGCTGCTAGGGCTAGAACTGCCCGATCGCCTTTCTGCCGATCTCGATGTGTTGACCTCCCGCAAGCGTAAATCCCTAGCAACCGCTCAGGAACAGGCACAGTTAGAAGAAATTGAGCAACGCCTAGAAGCTCAAGAGAGAGAGCGACTTACCCTTGTTAACAAAAAGGCTGCTATCCAAACAAAGTTGGAGAGGGCAGAGGAAAAACTGAGACAGGCGGAAGAACGATTTCTGTCTGAGGGCGGCAAAATTGCAGCAGAGCAGACTCAGCAGGAAACCCAATTACAGCAAGCCAGGAACGCAGTCGATTCCCATCGTGCAGAGCTGCGAGGGATTGCAGCCGGAGTATTGCCGCTAGCACTGATTCAACCTTTGCTTGAGCAAGCCCAAAACCAGGCACAGCAGGAAGTCCGACAGCAACAGTTTGAGGTTGCCAAAGAATTTCTGCAAGAACGTAGCCAGAATCTACTTAAGTTTGTCAAATCGCTGGATTTAGAGGCGAAGCAAGTCAAGCAAATCCAAACGTTTTTGACGAAACAGGATAAGGGCATCGTACAGGGCGCTGACGAGACTTGGTTCAATGTGGATGTGGACACCCTGCACCAACTCACAAACACGCTGGAATATGCCTTGCCACATCAGCTTAAGGTCACAAGAAACCAGCTAGAGCAGCTTCAAACTTGTCAAGCAGAAATTGAGACGATCGAGCGGTATCTTGCCACCGCCGCATCTCCAGAGATTTACGCGAAGTTAACGCAACAAGTCCGACAGGCACAGACTGAAGTGGTTCAACTTAAAGCCGATCGCGAACATAGCCAGAGGCTTCTGGAACAGGCGGAACAGACGATCGCTCGTACCACTCAAGAACTGATGGACTATGGCAAGCTGGCGATCGATCAAAAGAGCGATGAGCATACCTTAAGGGCGATCGCTAAAGCTCAGGACACCCTTAAAGTGTTCAAGCAAAGGCTGAAACTCCGCAAACTCAATCAGCTTGAGACTCTGGTGACAGAGTGTTTCCTCTACTTACTGCACAAATCGAATTTGGTGCATCGGGTTCAAATCGATACTGAAACCTTCAGCCTCTCTCTATTTGACTACGAAGGGCAGCCTGTGCCCAAACATCGGCTATCTGCTGGTGAGAAGCAGTTATTGGCAATTTCCCTGTTGTGGGGATTAGCCCGTGCTTCCGGTCGGCAATTACCTGTGGCGATCGATACTCCACTGGGGCGGCTTGATTCCTCTCACCGTAGTAATCTAGTGGATCGCTACTTTCCACAAGCTAGTCACCAAGTGCTGTTGCTCTCAACAGATACAGAGATCGGCAAGACCGAGGTGAAGCGGTTGCGGGAGAATGGGGCGATCGCTCGTGAATACTTGCTTAAGTACGATCGCACCAAACACCAAACCCAAGTAAAATCTGGTTACTTCTGGTAGAGCCTATGGAACCCCCTGTCGAGCGAGTCCGTATTTCTCAAGCCGCAAAGGATCAACTGATCAAGCTCAAGCGCGTTACTAAGATTGATCAGTGGAATATTTTGTGCCGTTGGGCTTTGTGCCGCTCTTTAGCAGAACCTACTCCACCATCGCCTATCGCGATCCCTGCTGATAGCAATGTGGAGATGACTTGGCAGGTATTTGGAGGGGCGATCGCAGATTTACTCATTATCGCTTTTAGACAACGCTGTCATGACGACGGCTTATCCCCTGACCAGGAAACGTTTGCTACTCAGTTTCGACTCCATTTGCACCGGGGAATTGGCTATTTAGCTGCGGACCCTGATCTGAAGAAAGTAGAGGATTTGGTTAGACTTGAAGGGATGTGAGTAGAAGTAGAGTATGAGTACCACCCCCAAAGGCATGAGCATCCTTGAGATGTACCGTTGGTACAGAAGTAATAAGCTGATCGTTAATCGTAGGTATCAGCGTAAGCTTGTCTGGACTAAGGCGGAAAAGGCTGGACTCATACAAAGTCTGCTTTTAAATTATCCAATCCCACTGATATTACTAGGTGGGTTCAAAACTAACGAAGAAGAAGAAACATACGAAATTATTGATGGAATGCAAAGGCTTAATGCCATATTTGGTTTCATTGAAAATGAGTTTTCAGTCGATGATAAATTCTTTGATGTCACAAAACATCCTTTGGCTCATGAGTTAAGTCAAAAGGGAGTTTTTGAGCCAGCAGATCCAGCCAAATCAGTCTTTTTTAAGGCAAACACTTGTGTTAACTTCCTAGAGTACTCGCTTGCTGTCACAATTTATCGAACTAATTCGGTTAAAGACATTGAGGATATTTTTAATCGAATTAATGCAAACGGAAAACATTTATCACCTCAAGAGGTCAGACAAGCAGGTGTAACAACAAGATTTTCGGGATTGGTTAGATCTCTTGCTGCTGAGATTCGTGGAGATGTATCCAGGGAAGAGTTACCTCTTACTGAAATGCCTGAGATCAGCATTGATGCTAAATCAATCACGCTTGGCTATGGCATTCTTGCAGACGATACCTTTTGGTGCAGCCAAGGAATTCTGCGCGTTTCTGGTCTCCGTGATAGTGAGGACGAGCAGCTGTTAGCCGATATTATTCTTTCCATAGCATTGGGCAAGCCTTTTGCCGCAAGCAAGGAAAATTTTGATGCCTACTACGGAAAAGGTGAGGATAATAAGCTAGACGAAATAGAACTAGCTGTTGCTCGGTATGGGGAAGATAAGCTTCGGGCAGACATCAAGACAGTTCTATCTTACATAAAAAGTTCTATTACGATTGCATCTAATTCTAATGAAAGGAATTATCTGAGAAACGTCTTAAGCCGGAAATCAGGAGCCGGAAATCCTGTTAAAGAACCCTTTTACACCTTATTTATGGCTTTTTATAACCTGATTATTAAAGAGGGAAAGGAGCCTTTTGAATGTGACAAAATTTTCAAAGCTGTTACAGCATTAATCGAAAAAATCAAGATGAGTTCGACGGTGAAAACTGAAAACAGAATTCATAACATAAGTCTTACTAAAGGGCTTATTCAGGATTATTTTAAGCAATCAAGCACCTCGCTGCGTAGCAGCGGTTCCTATGCTGTAGATTTTGAAAATTACTTGAGACGTTCAAAAACGGAAGCTGCGAATTACGATTTCAAGCAGGGGTTTTACACTTTAGCTGATAAAAACCGTAGTTTTGATGAACAGAGCTTTGAAAAGATTCTGCAAAATATAGCAGCGATGGCAAATTTAGGCAGAGGAAAAAAGGGATATATATTTGTTGGGGTAACTGACAAGGAAGCAGATACTAAACGAATTGAGCAACTAGACAAAATTAGTGCCCCTAGATTCTACTCATTTGGTGTTGTGGGGCTAGAAAGAGAGGCGAAACTCCACAAGATCAGTCTTGATCAATACATATTATTTATCAGTCGGAAAATTCGTGATTCTGCCCTACAAGAATGGTTGAAAACGGCAGTAAATACAAGCCTAACGCCAATAACCTATATGGAACATACGGTTCTGATGATTGAAGTCAAAGCTGGCGATCAACCAGCATGGTACGGTGACAAGCTCTACATTCGTGATGGGCATGAGAAAAAGCCTCAGGAAGTGTCCGGCGAACAAATTAGTGCTGTTTATAGTCTCTTTAAATAAAGGGCAATCATTTTTAGCTCTACGGCAGCCCAAGTTTACTTGGTTCCCTCTAATTGATATTTTCCGTCTGGAAGCTTTGTGAAGTACTTCTGGGCAACTGAATTTTTCCGATTTACGCCCTCACAACGACGCTCGATCGCTCCACGCACCATTGCTCTTGGATCTTTAGTATTGAAAGCGTATAACCCCTTATCTAGAATCGCCTGAGTGATTTCGGCTGCTGTCATAGGCTGCTTAGCTTCCTTCAGCACCTCGATCGCCGCTTCTGAAATAGTCCGCTTTTCCATAACCTGATTTCCACACCTTAAATCTCATCAAATAATAGTGGCTGAATGCTCCCGTCGGGAAGAATTTCAGGAAGCCACTCGTCGCCTCGATGTTCTGTGCCGTCCCAGCGTTCAGGATAGGTGTTGGCAGCAATCAATTCTTCGATTCGCGCCAGTTCTTCATCATTAATCAGGTTGAGTTCTGGCTTGCCGAGCGACCCTTGCGGTATCTGCGAAGCAGCGCGCGCCGCATCATTCACTTCTGCCTGGATACCCAAAACTTGCTCCAGCATCCAGCGTCGTGCGTCCAAGTGCAGCGGACCTAGCCGATTTCTGCCAATATACTTGGTTGCTGACTTGCGTTCCTCACCATGCTTTCGCAGCCGATATTGCGGTTTTCGGATTTCCCAATATAAAGGTCTGAGCTTGTGAAGAGGGGCAAGATATGCCCACTCCGGTTGAGCGATCAGGCGATCGAGGGCAGCATCCTTCTGCACGAGAGGACAGCCGATACAGCCTGTTCTGGCATTGAGCGGCTCCTCTCCATCACTAACATCCTGCCCGTAAACCCTGGCGATCTCAAAGGTGGGGAACCCAAGTTCTAAATCGGCGTGAAGTAGCCAGTTCCACACATGGCAGACCCGCCAATGAACGATCGGAGCCAGCGTGTCTGCCACAGCCCCCGAAGACGAATGCTGGAACCAGCCCTGCCCACACTCTCCGCCGTCCTTCGTACAGCTGACTGCAATCCGCTGATCCCTGGCGGCACTCTCCCCAATCCGCACCCCGGTGATCATCAGGAACTTTTCGCCCCGCTCTTGGCGCAAGGCTTCCAATTCCCGCTCCATACTCATGACCTTGAGCTTAGGCGTACACCATCGGAAGGTATTAGACGGTGGCGGCACTCCCCGACCCAAGATGTAGACAAAATAGCGGTGATCCAATTCTGGCAACACGACGCGAGTTTCAAACCCGCGCTTGCGAAGCTCCTCCAAAATGCCCAGTGCAGACGAGTGCAGCGGCGGTAGCTCTTGGCGAGTGTCGGCGTAAAGGACGGTTAAGCTCTCAGGTTTAGGGATTTGTCCTGTTTCGATCAGATGGGCAATCAGGGTGACGGTGGCTGAAGAGTCCTTACCCCCAGAGAAGGCGATCGCCCAGTGTTTGTAGAAGGAGCCATAGTGACGTAACGATTCCACCGATAGGTCAATGCTCTTCGGCAGCGTCAATCGATCTTCTTCAAACAGACTTAGCGTTCTTGCCACAGATATCCACCACTAATAGCGTTGTTTGCTTACTTTAACAGCTAATTTTCCCTGCGCCATCTCTTTTAGATTTGAATCGTCTACCACTATATATAGTAGAGTGCCATTCAAAATTAAAATTTTAGATGTGAATTATGGCTTTAGTGTGGTACTAGTATAGCCGTACTGCGATCGCCCAGGTGGTTCTAACTGGCGATGTTGGCATCAAATAGGCTTAGGACATAGGCTAGATGTCGATGCCAGTTTAAGCCGCCCGAATGCAGCGTCAGAATCAGAAGCGTCAGTGGGAGCTTGCTGGCAATATGGTCAACGCCTGGATTGCACCGCTCCATGTACTCCACCCATGCATCAAAAGCCCACTGCTGGATCTGGGTATCGTTCTCTTGTAGGTAAGTCACCCAATCAGGGTGAAGGACGATCGCCTGCTGGTCATCCGTAAAGGTGTAGAGTGGCTTGCGGGTTTCAAACTCCTCCTGGGACAGCACCAGAATCCTTTGATTGACCTGGGCATCCTTAGCTCCCCGCAGTTCCTCTTCAAAGAAGGGGCGAATCAGGCGGAAGGGAACGTAGCGCAGGAGTTCAACGGTTGAGTCGGCAACTCGCCCCTGGATCATGCCCTTGAGATCGGTCAGGCTGACATCTCTGACGCGAAATAGGGATTTCGGCAGAGCATCGTCCAACTCTTTCAGCTTCTCTACAATCTGGTCTTGCGCCCCAAACTTAAGTTGATGAGTGTGGTGTGCCCTCCAAGCTCTTGCCAGCATCTCCACCACCACATCTTTGAGCGGAATCGGCGAAGCCGCGTCAAACTGCCGCTGCCGTAGCTCATCCATCAGCCCCAAGAAGAACAGATATTTGTAGGAGTTTGTCGTGTGATCGAACAATCGACTCAACGCCTCAATATCGAGGGTTGGGGAAGGAGGCAGCGTCATAGTGGTATTTTCTTGCTTGAGCTTTTATCCTGAATTCTATGCGACCCAGGGGGAAACGCATGGACACGACACGGCTGGGATCAAAGGGCGAGGTCTGCACCACGTCGCAGGCTCATATTTTTGTGACTAATTTTGATCAGTTAATTGCCTGTTGCGATCGCAGTCAAACTGGCAAACGCCTCCCTGGTGCCCTTTACGTTCATGTCTCTGCCCTTCCTGCCCTGGAGCGATCGCTACAAGACTATGAGAATCTGGCTCGTCAACATCTGAAGAAGCTAGAGGGAGCTACTCTCGTCAAGTTCAGCACTGACCAGCCCAAGGTTTCCTATCTGTCCTACCCTGATTTTGATACCGATGCTCATCCTGCTCTGCAATGGAGCATTCAGGTTGATCTGGTAACTTCGCAAGTCGGTGTGCGGAACTACAACAGTACGGATAATCCGCCCGTTCTGCACCGAAAGGAAACCTTCGTCACCTCAGACTACCCTCTGTACCAACCCTTTGCAGAACTGACACGGCAGGAAGAGGCTCTGGGGTTGCTGAATCAATCGCGGGAGATCGGAACTCGTGATGGTTGGGCAAAACGGTTGACCGATTGCGGGATCGAAATTCAGGGTCACGTTCTGGCTTGCCCGACTTTACGAACTGCGGTTATCAGTCAGCCCAAAATCGATCGCCACAAAGCTGCCCTCGTCCGTAACGAGCTTTCCAAACCCGTGAGGGTTGCACTGGAGACAGGACTCTTTACCCCTGAAACCACCTTCTTTGATTACGGCTGTGGGCATGGGGGAGATGTAGAGCGGATTGACGATCGCGGCTACATCAGTTCTGGTTGGGACCCCTACTATCGTCCCGATGCTTCTTGTACGACGGCTGATATCGTCAACCTGGGTTACATCATCAATGTCATCGAAGATCCAGCAGAGCGACGAGAGGCATTGCTCAAAGCCTGGAAGTTGACCGGGAAGGTGTTAATTGTCGCGGCGCAAGTGCTGATTGAAGATCGGATGCGCGGCATGATGGCGTACAGCGATGGGGTGATTACCCGCCGCAACACGTTCCAGAAGAATTACAGCCAGGAGGAACTCAAGAGCTACATCGACCAGGTACTTGGCGTTGATGCCATTCCGGTGGCGTTGGGCATTTACCTGGTCTTTCGGGATGAGGCACAGGCTCAAACCTTCCGAGCGTCCCGATTTCGATCGCGTGCCACGACTCCCAGAGTCACAGCCAGTGTCAAGCGGTTTGAACAATACAAGGAAATGCTGGCTCCCCTGATGGCATTTTTCACCGACCGAGGACGGTTGCCCCTTGAGGAGGAACTTCAGGAGTTTGCCGCTCTGGAATCGGAATTTGGAACGCTACGACGAGCCTTCCAGGTGGTTCTCCAGGCAACAGAGGTTCAGGAATGGGATGCCATCAGCGAGAAACGCCGCCAGGATTTGCTCGTCTATCTTGCGCTCAGTCATTTTGGCGATCGCCCCAAGCTACGACATCTCGCTCCCATCGTTCAGCACGACATCAAGGCATTATTCGGCAACTACCAGCAAGCCTGTACCGCAGCGGATTTGATGCTGTTGAGCCTGGGGAATTTGGAGGTGATGGCGGAGCGGTGTAAGTCGAGTGCGATCGGTAAGAAGCTATCGAACTCTCTCTGGGTTCATGTTTCTGCCCTTGATACCCTTGATCCCCTACTTCGGCTCTACGAAGGCTGTGCCTCTCGCACGATTGGTCGCCCAGAAGAAGCAACGGTGATCAAGTTCCACACCAGCAAACCCAAAATCACCTATCTGTTCTACCCAGACTTCGATCGCAACCCGCACCCCTGTCTCCGCACCAGTATGCAGATTGACCTGCAAGATCTGCACGTTAGCTACCGAGACTATGACCCAGAGGATAACCCACCTGTATTACACCAGAAGGAGTTGCTGGTGCAGTCGGACTATCCGCTCTATGAGAAGTTTGCCAAGCTGAGTCGGCAGGAGGCGGATTGGGGGTTACTGGATGACTTAGGGAAGGTGCGCGATCAACGAGTTTGGCAGAAGTGCTTGGAGGAACATTGTGCTGAGTTAAAGGGGCATCGAGTGGTGTGGCAGAAGGACGCTGACCCATATCGAGTAAAGTTGGTGCGATCCTCGATTCGAGCCAAACGATGAAGTTTGCATTAAGACATCTGGATTTAAGCTGATTTATCTTCTAAGTCAAGAAATATCAAGCAAACATTCAGTGGTATGCAACCATTTAGCTATGCCCGTGAACGACGGTATCAGCGACGATCAAGCCAAGAATTTCCTAATTCAGGTTCTTGATGCAATTCATTCCTCCTCTGACTTGAGTTACATTTTGGCTTTGCTGGAAGCTAATACAGACAAGATTGAAATCAGATTGATTCAAGTGCTGCGAGACTTAGTAGAAGTCACGTTGAAAGCGGCTCAGGCAACTTCTGGAGATATAAGGTGGATTGCTGCCTCAATTGCCCAATTTAGTTTTATACTTCTTAACTTGCCATTTGGTGATCAAGAAACTAATGCAAGAATTGCTGCTGAAGCATGTGAAATAGCACTTACTGTCTATAGCTTTGAAAATGATTATGAATTCTGGTATCACCGTGGGAAAACGCTAGCAAAATTGGGGAAGCTTAAATCAGCTTTAAAAAGTTATGAACAATCACGAAGGTGTGATTTGCGATTTGCTAAGGCATGGTTTGATGAAGGGCTACTATTGCAAGAGTTGGGCAATATTGACGCAGCACTAGGAAAACATAGTGAAGCGATCGCAAAACACGAAGCAGCAATTTCTAGTTTGCGTAAAGCCTCAAAGCTTGCCCCTGAATCTCCCCTAGCATTCAATCATCTTGGTAATTCACTCACGTTCTTGGGACGCGATGAAGAAGCTCTTAGTCGATACAACGAGGCTCTTAAAATCCAACCAGATTTTGTAGATATCTTATTCAATCGGGCTAGATTGCAGGAAAAGCTTGGACATTACGAAGAAGCGATCGATGATTATAGCCACATTATAGAATTAAGAGATAGTGATGAAGAGGCGTGGTTTCATCGAGGCAATCTTCTGCTTATATTAAACCGAGGTCAGGAAGCAACTAATAATTTTGAGCATTTCATACAGCTAAATCCTGACTCTCCTTTAGGATGGCTGGGGCGGGGGCTCGGATTACTATCAAAGTTGGGGAAAACGCGCGATGAAATTTCTCAACAATACGTCTGGACGCTTTTAGGGATTCCTGTTTTATCCCCGAACGAACTCAATGAAGTGGAAGACGTATTCGCTATCTTCTACCGTGCTTGGGAGCTAGAGCCAACAAACCCAAGCGCTTCAAATTTCTATAAAGGCTTCTATGTTGTAGTTAATGAGGGTCTACCGCCTGAGATAGTTCAAGAAATTGCCATGCGGATGGATCAAAGAGAGCATAGAGGAATTGAACATGAAAGAATGGCTGAATGGCTCGCTCGACTTGTCAAAGAGCGCATTGAATTACGACAAGTGCATGAAGGGGTTCACAATGCCCAGACTTATCTTATCGATGTGCTTAATGAAGCAACTGAACAAATTAGGAATCCTCCTCGTTTACAGGTTCAGTATGAAGTTCTAGAAGCAATACAGCAAGAACAAGCCGAGTTCATTTCTAATGCTATAGAGATTTTATCGAGCAAAGGAAATCAGCAGAGTATTGAGCAATTAATTGAAAACAACTTAAATTTGCTAACGGGTAATAATTTTACTTTGTTTAGCGGGAGTCTTCTACTATACATTTATCAAGTATGGCTAAACCCATCTATGCCGTTGAAAGGTAAGCTTTTTGGAACTTACTACATCAATAATTTGTGTAAATTATTGTTCACGACTGACAGTATTGGTCAAGTTAACAATCTACCTAACCAAAGAGGAGATTTTGCAGTCTCAGTTCTTCATTTTCTTATGTTCTTGCTAGGCGTTCATCTAAATATCTGGAACGACGATGAGAATGAACATTCTCTTTTTGCGCCAGAAGACTTACAATTAAAGCTGACAAGGCTAGAGGATTATATAGTTAGTTTTAATGGTCTCGATTATGAAAACTTGAATCATAAAATCATCACTTTGATTGCAAGAGTCCTTCAGAATTTAGGTTTTGTTTTTTTAACTCTTTTGAGTCAAGGGAAAAGACATTTTATTGAAACCAATGGGGATCAAGATTGTGCTATTCAATGCCTAAAAACGGCTCTAAAGATATGGAATGCTTTCTTTAAAAATGAAGAAATTAGACGTGAGGTAGCATACAACGCTGGTCTGCAAGGTGACTACTATTTTACCTGTCATAGAATAAGCGATGAAGCTGAAGATCTCGAAAAAGCAATTCAATGTTATGAGAAAGTATTAACCATATTGACTCCTGCCAATTCTCCTAATAGCTGGGCACTTGCCAAACGTAGCTTGGGTCGTGCCTATAAAAGACGCGAAAGAGGTAGTAAACCAACTAATTTGAAGCGAGCTTTGCAATATTACTTAGATATCCTTGAGGTTAGTAATGTATTAGATGAACCCCTTGAGAAACAAGCATTAACTCATCGGGAGATAGGCAACTTGTATTCTTTGAGACATAAATACTTTGGTAATTCATCAGATATAAACTCTGCAATTCATCATCATTCTCAAGCTGGATTTCTATTTTTGACCCTTGGAAATCCCACAGAAGAATTACTTAGCCGAAAAGCAATTATACAAATTCAGTTTTATGAATCTTTAAAGGATCGAATAGTTGATGCCGAACCACTCATTGAAGTGTGTAAGCAAAGATTAAACTTTTTCTCAAGACAAGACCATCCTGTGGAATGGAGACAATTACAATGGGAGCTAGGACAGATCTATTTGACCTGCAGCTCAGTGGATGAGGGTGGTACGACCAACTTTTTAGAATTGGCTATCGACCACTTCAAGAGCGCTCTTTATACAACTCATAAGGAAACGGATTCCTCATTTTACATCGACGTTACATTAGCACTTGGCGAAGTTTATAAACGAATGAAGCGCTACGATGAAGCTTATGATAACCTTGTTGAAGCTATTACAGTTGGTGAGGCTTTACGTATTAACCTGGCTGAAAAACTTGCAATTGAGGAAGACAAACAAAAGATTGCAGAGAGACCGAGTCATTGTATACCATATTCACTCATTGTAGAAGTTTGTATTAAAAAAGCATTCATTCAAAATAAGCCAGAATTTGCTTCAGAAGCACTCAAATTCATTGAGCGTAGTAAGGCACAGAATTTAGTCAATCTACTAGCAAATAGAAATACTTATCCAAATGCTAGTTTATACAATGATCAAAATGTCTATCAAAGAGTGTGTAATAGACTCGACCAACTCAGACGAGAAATTTTAGCCGTTCAACGTCAACTAGAATTAAATGAAAGTAGTAATCAATCTGTAGACAAAAATGCAGTAAGCGAAGAATTATCTAGCCGACTACAGAGGCTGCAAACAGATCGAAACAATCTACTACTCGAAATTAACAACGTTGACGAGTTATTCAAATATACACAAAGAATCGAACCTATTACCTTTGAGCAAATTCATTCTCTAATAGGTCAGCATACAGCAATCCTTGAATGGTACTACACGCAGGAGAATCTATATGTCTTTATCATTATCCCAGGCTTAGGATATCCTATTGTTTATGAATATCCTCAAACTTCACTAAAAGAATTAGGAGATTTAGCTTCTGAATACAGATACAATTACCTTAAATCTAGAAAGGAATGGCAGAATAATTTAAGTAATTATTTAGAGCGATTCGCTGGACTGTTAGAAGTAGAGCGGCTAGTTGAAACATACATTCCGTCTACTGATTGTCAACGATTAATCTTGGTTCCGCACCGTGATTTACACGTATTGCCTATTCACGCCTTACCCATGCTCGGTGGAGAACCGCTGTTCAATAAATTCTCTCAAGGAATTAGCTATGCACCAAGCTGTCAGGTGTTAGAATTGAGCTGCAAACAGCAGCGCACAGACTTCACAAATCTACTTGCAATACAAGATCCTAATGGTGCTCAGATGGAGGGGCAAGGCTTTCCAACCCTTCTATCAGCTAATCTGGAAGTAGAAACAATTAGTAAGCTATTTCCGTCAATCAAAGTCTTGGCAAAAGACGAAGCAAAGAAATCTACTTTGGTCAGTTACTCTTACCTTCAATCAACACATTGCTGTCATTTTGCTTGTCATGGCTCTTTTCAACAATCTGCTCCTTTAGAGTCAGCACTGCATTTAGCTGATGGAGAAGATTTAACGCTGGCTGAAATATTCGCTCTGCCCTTAAATCAGTGCAGGCTTGTAACGCTCTCTGCTTGTGAAACGGGGCTAATTGATGTTAATTCGCCTAGCGACGAATATATTGGATTACCAAACGGATTTATTTATGCTGGTAGTCCCAGTGTTGTCAGTTCTCTGTGGAAAGCCAATGATATTTCCACTGCACTTTTAATGGTACGATTTTACAAGAATCTGAAGCAGATTCCTTCGTTAGAAGCCGGGTCTATTCCTTTCGCCTTGAATGAAGCTCAAAGATGGCTACGTGAACTGTCTATCGAAGAATTTGAGCAAGTAATTGTAGATCTTCAACCCACATTCGAGCAAATTTTTTCAAGCCCGGGACAACAGTCAATTTTTCAGAATTCCTTGAATAGAGCCAAGAAGCGCCGACCACTACCCTTTGCTCAACCGTACTACTGGGCAGCTTTCACAACTATTGGATTTTAAGCCTTAGTATCAATAGACTGACAAAACTTGTTCATCCCTGTTTTGTATGCATATAAGAGGACTACTGTTGCAACAGAAGGAGGAACCCCAACACTGATTGACACTGGTTCGATCGCGATGCCGAGTAGCCCTCCAACAAGATCATTCCTAAATTCTTCTTTGCAAATAACACTACGACACTGTTGCACAACTTCGCTTAGCCCCCTTTCGACATCTTCATCCATTTCCCTCATTGTTAAGAGTGTAATAGCATCCTCTAAGTGCCCATTACACTCCAAAACCACATTTAAAGCTGTGATCGCTTCTGGATAACTTTCAAGCTGAGCTTGAAGCTGCTCTACTTCATCTCGTGTAATTGTAGTCATGACGAGCGTTTAGTCCTCTTAAATCAAGATCATTCTGCTACAGTCGTAAGCTCAATTGCTATCTCTATCAGCAGAATTAGGAGTATCTTTAGAGACATGAGAATTTTATGAAGTGCTAAGCTATTAGCACACATTCCAGTAAAACTGTTAGCCCTGTAAACTAATCCATCGCTCAATGCCCCTCCTCGTAGGCACTCCTCCGTCTATGAATGTCCAAATATTGTGCCTTTGTTGAAGAGCGTAGCTGATGTGGATGGGTTGATCGCTCCCATAGTAGTACAGGGAGTCAAACGGCAATCGCTGTTCTAGAATCCACTCCACAAGGCGATCGCTCTCCAACCCCACGATCTGAAAATCACAGGCAGCACCGAGGCGATCGCAGTAATACCTGCCATTCCGGTTCTTCTCATGTGCCATGTGCTGGTCGCGGCTCGGATCAACCCGCCCATTCTTAATCCCCGTCTCTGGGTCTTTCTGAGCTAGGAACCGCTTCAAATCCTTTGAACAGAACCCATAGGTCAACTGAAACCGCTCCCTGCCGAAGTGAGCAATCACAGGATCAAGGACGTGGTGGCACAGAGCCTCTAACGCTGGGATTGTCTCTTCTAAGTTTTCGGGATACGGGTCAATCCGCTCCGCATACTTCTGATAGGTCTGCGTACAGGTGCAGAACTCCTCCAGCGTCAGGTATTGACCGATCTGCATCTCTTTCACAGTCTGAGCCATCCTGAAACTCCAGACTCTTTGTATCCATCCTCACTTTATAACCCAGCCCAATCCAGCAAACCCCAAGACAGAAAATTCTTCAAAGCTCAACATAGCCTGCATTCAACAGTGCTGTTTCGGTAGAGGTGAGATCCTTACCAGCATCCACTAGGCGAATCCGAGGATAGTCACTTAACTGCCGCACGATCGCCTCTGGTCTGGTATATCGGGTTCGACCTGATTCAGAACGGGTTGCCTCAACCTCTGGCAAACCCCAAACAACCAGCACGAGCTCAGACCAGAGATTCAAGGGTTCGGGCGCAACCAGATCGCCTGCCACCACAATGCGATCGATTGAGTAGTGATCCCGCAGGAAGGTAGCCGTATCTCGCGCCAACTTCCAGGCATCTGCTTTGTGGTTGGGGTCAGCGGCTACCCTTCGTTGTGCCAGCAGAGCAGCAACCCAATCACAAGGGTGAGCCAATTTGACGACCTCTGCCAGTCCAAAAGTCATCATGAGCATTCCTGCCAATCCTTTGATGCCTTCTCGTCCACCAATGTCAGGTCGTCCGTTGACGAACTCAAACTTTGCTTCTGGACACCAGTAGATGTAGTCGTCAAAAGCGATCGCCACTGGGTCTAACGCAACGGGAAACTTGAGCAGTGCTTTACTCCAATCAACCCCTTCCCCCATTTGGGACATGCGAGTGAGCCGAGGTGCATCTGCTGCCACTTCAAACCAGGTCTCTTCAAGCGGGTAATCCCAGTCATCCTTTGCCAGCCAAATCTTGTCAGGGATGAAGGTCAAGCCCGGAACGCTGGAAACCACATATCGTCCAGCCGCATCGATCGTTTGTCGCTGGTATGCTCCGTCAACTAACCGCCATAACTCAATCTGGCACTGAACCACATCCACAATCCACAGTTCTGGAACACCAGCCGCCTGATAAATCAGCTTCTTGACGGTGTAGGTGTACTCCTCACAACCCGGTTGGATGAACTCCACAACCACGTCCGCCGATCCTTCCAGGTAATACTCATACAGCCTATTGCGCGGCTCACCCCGAAAAAACAGGACATCGGGCATGAACCCATACTGCCCTAACCGATGGACAAACCCACCACCCAACGACTGTCCCAATTTCTCATACCGCATCCCCAACCCAAACATTGCCATCCGTAAGGCTTGTCGCAGTTGAGAATAGGAAAATCGCCAATCGCCGTGATGGGGAGGATTCTCTGGCTGATAGTCAATTCCATCTGCCCACTGTTGCACTGTGGAAGCATCAAGCCCATCAAGACTGATGAACATCGGTGCGCCGAATGTGTGGGATAACGCCTGCCACCACAACTGTTCCGGAGCAAGGGCAGCGATCGCCTCCACCCCCCACCCTCGAAGAATTTGGCTCAGTAATCGACGGCTGTGAACGAGACTGTCCCCAACGATCAATTGCCCGTTTACCAATTCAATTTTGGAACCCGGTGACCAGGCGAGATAATCATCCAGCAAGCTTACAGACATGAGAATCAATCCCAATGACAATCATTCAATTCAGAATAATGGAGTAATTAAACGATCATCGCCTCTTCCATCTCCAAACATCAAGCATTCTAACCCTGCTATAGGGTGTCCTTTCGCGTGTTCCAGCCCTTACAATTCAGGATACAAACGCAATAATCCGACCAATCCCAAAATTACTGATGTCCTGAATCAATCGTGCCTGGGAACTGTGCATTTGCCACCTTCCTCGTGAGATTTGTTTCGAGGCACATACAGTTGGTGCAGGACTTCGTTATATCGACCTTCGGCTTCCATCGCCTTCAGGTCTTTAAAGTATTCCAAAACGTCTTCATCTAAATCAATTTCGCCACTCCTAAAACAATGTTCAAGAACTCGAAAGGTCACAGCACAGAGTTGCTTTTGTTCCATCTGCCAAAGATGAAGTAACCAACTTTGTATCTTCAACGCTCGTCCGTAGGAAAGGAATCTTTTGAACAGCAAGGACTTGTTTATTCCCAAGAAGAAGGCAAGCAGCATCGAAACCAGTAAATAACGTTTGCAGGGCAACTTGAGCGATTTAGACATATCTGTAACCTTCCAATTAGACATAAACTGAAAGCCTTAACCTCAGCAAGAACCTTCAATCTCCTCACCAGAATTGCGATACCTCTACTCAAACCCGTAAATTACCAAGACGATCGACGATTCCAACAGCATTGAACAATTCGCCAATGTAGGTGAGCAGGCAGACCAGTTCCTGGGCTAATTCAAGCTGTAAGTTGGGAGCGATCGGAAGTTGCGTCAGGTTCTTTTGTAGCTGGTAACTGACCTCAATCCACTGTTGCGTCGTGTAAAGAGGCCGATAGGAGACCGAAAGTCCATCTTTTGATCCGCCAACTGGAACAGACAGAAACTGGGTCCAATCACCCAAACTGACCTGCATCTCAACAAAAAACTCAGTAATTTCAGGCTCTTTAGACGGTCTGATTGTCTGAATGTTTTGCAGTTGTAGGGGGTGAGGTAGGGTTTTCAACGTCCAATCCGCTGGATCTTGAGCGACTTGCAGTGGTGTTGTACCTGATTCTTCTAAGCCTGCTACCGACATGGAGTGTACAAACCGCTCGAAATCGGTGGTTGTTAGAAGCGATCGCGCATCGAAAGCAAAATGAGTCCGCAGTTGATCGAGCAAAGTCTCCTGAAGGGCGGTGAATTCTAGCTCTTGCTGACGGATTGAATCAAATTCAGCAATGACCTGCTGCCTCATTTGATTCAATTGAGTGGATAACTCCCTACCTTTGCGTCGCCTGAGCTGCGTGTAGGCTGTCATAAGTTCCCCAATGGTCGATGAGGAAGGAATTTGTGCTGGTGAAATGCAGGGATCTCCGGACATGCTGTCTAAGTAGTCTGAAGCATCGGAACTCATCCACCGGGTTTCAACCTTTACCTGATTAAGGGACTGAACCTGAACTAGCTGAATTCGCACCATCTCAGCCGGTTCATCAGAGTAGGTTTGGTCAATCAGGGCTAACAGTGCTTCGGGGGTGAGTCCATCACTTTGAACTCGTTGCCACACACTGCGAGGATCACCATCGTCTGGATAAAGATGATACAACAACGCTTGCCATTGCTCTGGATGAGCCAACATCTGCTGGGCGATCTCAATAGAAGAGGCTGCTTGAACTAACGTGCAACTTTTGTCATGCAGCCCTTCAATATCGCTGTGGAGGATGGCATAAAGCGGCATATTAATCTACTCCCAAACAAGCGATCGCCAATCGGCAGGGATTAATTCATCCCGCAGTGCATGAGCAACCATGCCTTGGTGTGCCTGACTTGCACGAAGAACGTGACAACGACGGCAGAGCGTGCGGAGATTCCGATCGCTGTTATCACCTCCCCGTGACAACTCCACAATATGATCAATGTCTGCCCGCCATAATGGAAGCGAGTAAGGGAGTGTAGCAGCACAGTAAGGTCCTTGGCACTTACCCCGGTCGCGCTCCCAAATCCGTTTTCGTGTTCGTCCCCACGTTGCCCTAGCTTGCCGCTTCGTTCTACTCATACCTTATCCCTGTAAACCATGCCGTGTCTTGTCATGCCGAGCCATGCCCTGCCGGGTCAGGTCGAGGCGGGACGCGCCTAGCCTAGTCGAGCCATACCAGGTCCTGACCCCTTAAGAGGAGTCAGGCTCATCAAAAGCGAGTACCTTAAACCGCCCTAACCCGATTGTTCGAGCATCTCCCAGCCCAACAAACTCTCCAGCTTGTATGCAAATGCTGTTCATCTGGTTGCGGGTTACGATCGTCTTGTCAAACTCAGCTGTAAAGGTACAGGTCCATCCTGGAGCTGTTGCCACTCTGTAACGAATATTTCGGCGTCGGGTAGCTGGATTTACGACTGGACTGACATCGACAAAGACTTCCGGCATCTCCTCCAAAAAAATGCCGTCATTCAAATACTCTGGTTTCTTAGGGACGAAGCGTCCTTCAACCATGATTGGATTGCTTTGAACCCTTAATGTGCAGGCGACCAGCTTCTCCAAAGTGCCGCGCCCTTGTTTGATGAACTTTCCTCCCTCACGCAGACACTTAAAAATAGAACTCGGCAGGAGGTAGAGTTCTCGATCAAGCGACATTAAGACCGATCGCTGCCACTCATCTGGGTCATTGCCTGCAATACCTCCTCGTTCTTGTGGTTCCAGAGGCAAAGCGTGCGGACCAAAATGATTCCAGAGTAGGGGGCGCGTACCCTCAATCTTGACTCGGATTTTGACTAGATTACCAACCGTGAGACTAGAAGATGCCATAGCGCGATACAAGCGTATTAATGCATCCCATTAAACGTTTCACACAGGAGGGGAGCAAGAGGATCAGCCCAGGTTTTGTCAAATTGACAAAACTTGGCGAATTCAGCTTGCGTTACGAAGAGAAATGTTATAGAAGGCGATTTTTAAGAGCGGAGGTTAATCGGGTTGCTGATGCTGCCACTGCTCAAGTGGAGTTTGAATCTGGTCTGTATGTGACAGCATAAAATCTGTGAGTGCTAGAATTCGTTGGTGCGATCGACTGGCGACGCGGCGACTAGCCTGCCCACCCAGCCAGTGATAGGCGTTTGACCGAGAAGTGCAGCAGAGTTCAGCCAATACCTCATAACCAGCATTCCAGCGGTAGCTGAAAGTTTGAGGGGTTATCTGCATCTGGATAATCAGTTCCAGTGCTTGCTGCTGTTCCTCAGTCATAGGAATCTGCCTCAAGTTTATGCCGTGGTTTTTCTAAACACTCAAGGTCCTCCTCATAAGCAAAATCATGGAGGCAGATCGATCGCGAGGGACTTTCAGGGTCAAGCAAAATTAGGTAGTGCAAACCTGTAACTTCATGAGCGCTTTCGTGGGCATACAGCACTCCCAGAACACGTCCAAAGTCGGCGTTTGGGACAGATCGCCAGCACACCAAATCACCCAGATGGAATCTAGGCTGAGGGAGGTCGTTGGGCAGGGCATTAGGGAGCACAACGGGTGGCAACTGAGGTAAGGGATTGCCCATAAAAACGGATTAGAATCAATTGTTATTTATATAGCACATTTTGCTATTTATTTTATATAGACAAAACTGCTGTGCTCTCTGACGATTGTGCAGTGAGCAAAAATGACAGACTGAACATCAAACAACGATTTGGGCAAGCTGTTCGGAAGCGGCGACGAGAATTGGACATCACCCAAGAGGAGTTAGCTGAACGAGCAGGAGTTCATCGTAGCTATATTGCTAATGTCGAACGGGGTGAGATAAATCCCGCTCTAGAAAATATTGAAAAAATAGCTGAAGCTTTAGAAGTATCGATTCCTGTACTCTTTACTAACTACGCTCCTTCAAACGACTAGAACGCAAGTAGAAGCTTAGATGTAGTAGCGACTCGTCGTGCTTGTTTGGGTAAGCAGGATCTGAAGTACCTGCAACTACTCTCAAGAGTGCACCGCTAATCCCATGCAGAAAACGTGCTACTCCACTATGGCGGGGTTATATAAATTTTTCTTATAAAGCTTCTTGCTAAATGATTAAAATCATCTCTGAACAAGGCAAACAAACGGTTTCAGGGACTTCATAGCTGGAGAAATTTGGAGCTAGTCTTATAGTGAGACTCGCCAGTTAAGAAGTTTTTGTTGCAAATAAAAACTTGGGATCTAGCTCCTAAAATCAGTAAAGCCTGCAAACATTCTTAACACTTCTCTCATTCAAAGCTTTAATAGCTTAGTCAGTAGTCTAGAAACAGTGTGACAGTTAGTTTCCATGTTTACGTTTCAGTTTCCATGTTTACGTTTTAGTTTCCAACTTTAATGTTTCCGTACAACTAAATTCATATCCTACTCATCGCAGATGTCCCGATCGTAAGATACTCACGATCAACCACAGTCCCAAAAAGCTCGCCGCCGCAAACAGTACATCGCTCAACCAATAGACCTGACTCGACTGAGTATTCGCCGAAATTGTGGCTGCTCCAATAATCAGTGACCCGACCACCACGCTAAACGAAAGCCGATTGGCAGAAGAATCAACCGTCCGGCGCATTGGCTCCAGTTCTCGTACCGAAAAATTCCACTGCAAAGTCTCTGACGTGACGCGATCGAGCAGCATTTCGACCTGACGCGGCGACTGCAATGAGAGATTTTTCACATCCAAAACCGTCCGCAACAACGCAGCCAGCGGAGCCTCTCCTACGATTTGTCGCTGAAACACTTCCGTCATCATCGGACGAATCTTATTCGGAATGTTGAAGTTCGGGTCAAGGGTGCGGGCAATGCCTTCCAGGTTGGCGATCGCTTTAGCACAAAGCCCAAGATTGCCAGGAATGCGAATCTTATTGCTTCGAGCCACTTGCAGCACTTCGTAAACAAGCTTGCTAAAGTTGACCTGCGAAATGTTGAGACTATAGTAGCGGCGCAGAAGTTGGTCAAATTCTGTTTCAAGTTTAATGCGATTGATCGGCTGAGTCGGGGGCGCTAGTTGCAAAATTAGCTGAGTACAGCGTTGAGCATCCAGATTGACGATCGACAAGATCAATTCCAGCAAGATCTGCTGAGTGCGCGGATCGAGTCGTCCGACCATACCACAGTCAAACAGAGCCACCCGGCCATCGCGCAGGTAAAACAAGTTGCCCGGATGCGGATCAGCATGAAAGAATCCATCCAGACAAATCTGCTGAAAAAACGCCCTTAGCAGCATAGTGGAAATTTCTTCCCGTTCGCGATCGACATCCCCTTCAAATTGCGGATTGTCGAAGCTGGCAGCCAATAGCGGGACACCATCCAACCACTCCATCACCAGCAGTTTGTCAGTCGTCAGTTGCCAATTAATCTGCGGCACCGTGATGCGATCGACATCAATCCAACGAGAAGCCGCGAGATTGCGTTTAAGCTGATCCGTATTGTGAGCCTCTTGAGTAAAGTCAAGTTCTGCCCGCAGCGCCTGCGTAAATTCTTCAGCGATCGATACAATGTCGTAGTACTGTCCAAAGTCAGTTTGTGCAACCAGTTTAGCGATCAGGCGAATCAGTGAAATGTCCTGTTCGATCACGACTTCTAACCCAGGACGCTGCACCTTTAGAGCAACTTCTTGACCATCCTTGAGGGTTGCCCGATGCGTTTGAGCGATCGACCCTGCCGCCACAGGCTGATAGTTAATCGCGGCAAAGGTTTCTTCGAGAGGCGCTCTTAGCTGTTTGCGAATCACCACTTCAACTTCTGACCAGTCCACCGGGGGCACTTCGGCTTGCAGCGTTGAGAGCGCTTCGATATATTCGGCGGGCAGCAGGTCAGGGCGAGTACTGAGCAGTTGTCCCAATTTGACATAGACCGGCCCAAGGTCTACCAAAATATTGCGTAAAACCGCAGGGGGCGGAAGTTTCGGCTCATCAACTTTGCCCCCAGTCAACAATCGTCTCATGTAGTCCCAGCCGTTTCTCAAGACGACTTCAACGATTTCTCCCTGGCGAGAACTGGTCTGGACGATGCGTGAAAACATAAAGGCGATGGGGATAGCGGGTTTGAGTCAGATCAGCAAGGCAACCTCTCAAACCTATCGCAAGAAGGAAGTTTCGGCTATCTAACTTTCGGTAAGAATTTTGGGCTAAGACAGGACGGTTAACCCCCAAGCTCCCGCACCCCCGAACGGAAAAAAACAAGCTACTCTGAAAGAACACGACTTGGAGCTAAGACAGTGCGATGAATCGAATCTGGAGCGTAGCCGGAAAGGTAGTCGGTGGGCTGCTGTTGTGTGGTGGAGGAGCGGTTTCGATCGGTCTTCTACTAGGCATCACATTAGGCAATCCTCCAGGTTGGGCATTGGCGCTGTTGTGGTTGCTGTTAGTATTTTTTGGATTGGCACCTGCATCCATTGGCGGACTGCTAATCTACGCTGGCTCAAAAGCCTCTCGTCACGCCATTCGCGATCGCTTCTTTCAGCTATTACAAATCAATCAGGGAAGAGTGTCGCTATTAGATTTTGCAACAGCAACGCGATTAGAACCTGCGATCGCGCGTCGTCACCTAGATGATTGGGCAAAAGAATGCTCGGCTACATTTGAAGTGACCGATGGTGGCGATGTCTATTACATCTTCTCCACCGAACCTCTCGCCCTCCCTGCCGATCGAAACATCTTTCGACAAGCAGTTAAAGAATTTGTACGATCGCTGTAAGATTCTCACGTAATACAAGCAAGCAATTAAAGAACTTATCATCGCAGAAGATCACCTTAGACGTGTCAGAAAATTGCTGCGATCATTGATACGTTCCCCAAAGTTGGGGGGTTGGGGGGCAGAAGCGCTAAACAACGCAGCGAAAAAATTATCGAATTAACGTTAATACAACATCTGTTTGATGAACGTCTTTGCCCTGCAATTCCTGTCTGAAAGTTCCCCAAAATTGGCAGCTTGGGAGACAGAAATACTCGACATCAAAGCGAAAAACTCCATCGAATTTACGTCACATTAGCTTTTAACAAAACGCTGACGAATCCGGCCTACAAATAAATCGATTTCTGGAAGTTTCAACTGAGTGGCGAAAAGGGCAAACAGAGACAGTCCGACGAGACCCGATAAGCAAAGTTGAATCAGTAGAATTGGCAGCCCTTCATTACCTAGCACGTTTCGCAATCCCAAAAGAGTGCCCCAACTGGCCAGACCCGCGATCGCACTTCCCACCGTTAGCCCCACCACAGGCAAAATCCATTCTCGCAACGGCAAGCCATCCAGTTTACGATTCAAAAACCACAGAAGCGCGATCGTAGAGATGACGTTTACAGAAACAGTCGCTAACACCAATCCCGGTAAACCAAGTGGCTTAATTAATAGAAAGTCAAACAACGCATTCAAGAAAATATTGACAATGCTAATGCGAAACGGCGTATCTCCATCGCCTAACGCATAAAAGACGCGAACTAAAACATCTCGACTCAAATAAACAAACATCCCGATCGCATAGGCCATCAATACCATCGCCACCAGTCCAGAATCGCCCAGCTTAAACGCCCCCCGTTCATAAACCACTCGTACGATCGGTTTTGCCAACGCAATCATCAACGCACTTAAGGGCAGCATGGCGATCGCAGTCATCAACAATCCCTGACGAATTCGCATCTTTAACTCGCCCCAATCTTTAGGATCAGACAGCCGAGAAAACACAGGCAAAAAGGGCACCAAAATCATATTCGACAAAATACCCAAAGGCGTTTGTACCAAAAGATTGGCATAGTCTAACGCAGACACCGCCGCCCCCGGATTGGGCAAAAAAGACGTAAAAAACATATCCGTGTAGACATTGATTTGCAGCATTCCCGACGCAAACAGAGCCGGCCCCATCACCTTCATCACGTCTTGCACACCCGGATTCTGAAAGTCAAACCCCCATCGAAATCGGCTCAATCCTGCCTTTTGTTGGGCCCAAACCTGCGCCAGCCATTGCAAGATTGTCCCCACCAAAGCCGCCCACGCCAAAACAATTCCCCCGATCGCCGCATACTGAGGCTCGACAATATTCCGTCCCAGATAAAACGCCAGCGCACCGACCCCAATCACGATCGTCACACTCGACAACAGCGGACTCACCGACGGCAACCAGTACAAATCCGCCGCATTCAACGTGCCAAACCCAATGCCAATCATGCCAGCAAACCAGGCGATAGGAGCCATAATTCGCAATTGTTGAATGGCGATCGCTCTCACTTCCATCCCGTGGGCAGTCTGATGCAAACCGGGCGCAATCAGATCGATAAACTGAGGCGCAAACGCAATTAACCCTAGCGCAACCAGAAATAGAACGCCGCCCACCAGTGTAGAGACCGTTTCGACCAGAGGAGCCGCTTCTTCTTTATCGCGCTTGGCAAGCGCACTGACCATCGCACTGTGAAACGGGCCGTTAATGCCACCCAGCAAAATCAGAAAAAACCCTGGAATGATCGCTGAATATTGGTAAGCACCGTAGGCCGCTCCCAGCCCAAAGGCCGCCGCGATCGCAACCTGACGCACCAACCCAAACACTTTGCTGATCAGCGTGGCGATCGCAACAATTCCGGCAATTCCGGCGAGCGATCGAGCGGGCTTTGAGAATTCTGGCACAGGCTTTTTGTAAAATGGCTTCACTTATTTAATCATTTTTGGTCAAAGGTGACGGGAAGACTCCGCAGCGATGCAGATCTTCTATAGTTGGTTTTTAGGTCTGGTGTTTAAGAAATTTATGGCTTCTTTTTGTTCCGTACTTCTCAAGCGATCAGGGCTGTGGGCGATCGTTCTTTTATCAACTCTGCTGACCGCTTGCAGTTTGCCCCAGGTGAGTGCAGAAGATCGGCTGTTTTTACCCATTTCCGTCGAGTTTTTAGAGGCTTACACGCTGCCCAAAACAACGTTTCAAGACACGCCTGTGGGGGGATTGTCCGCCCTCACTTACGACCGTCCCCAAAATCTCTTTTATGCAGTGTCAGACGATCGCAGCGACCGCACACCCGCCCGATTTTATACAATGGCGCTGGCGTTAAATCCAGACAAATCAAAAATTGAGACTGTCAGCATCAAAGCTGTGACAACGCTCAAAACAGAAACAGGACAGCCCTTTGAGAAAGGCACGATCGACGCAGAAGGAATTGCCCTCTCACCGATCGACTCACTCTTTATCTCCAGTGAAGGGGTAGTTCGCGATGGCGTTGCACCCTTTATTGGCGAATTTGATCTCAAAACTGGACAGCTAAAGCGCAAACTCCCCATTCCAGAGGCATTTTTACCAGACGATTCCAATCAACTACTGCAAAAACGCGGCATTCAAGACAACGCAGGATTTGAGCCACTCACACTCAACGCCGGAGCCGCCAGCATGGGAGCAATGGAACCCTATCGCCTATTCACCGCCACCGAGTCTTCGCTCATCCAGGATTTAGAACCCGCCAACGCCAACCAGGGAGCCAAAAATCGCCTGCTGCATTATCTAGTCGAAGACGATCGCTTTACGCTAATCTCTCAACACCTTTACCCATTAGAGCCAAAACCCGTCGGAGCCTTTGACCAGGGATTGAGTGAACTGTTGGCAATCGACCAGGCAGGTCATTTTCTCAGTTTAGAGCGATCGTTTGGACTCCAAGGCTTCCAGGTCAAGCTGTTTCAAATCGCCACAGGCGGCGCGACTGACATTTCGACAATCGCCAGTCTCAAAGGCACCCTCAAAGGCACTCAGCCCATTCGCAAGCGGCTTTTACTAGATTTCAATCAACTCGACATTCCGATCGATAATCTAGAAGGAATGGCGATCGGCCCTCGGTTATCAGACGGCTCCCAAAGTCTGATTCTCGTCAGCGATGACAATTTTAATTCTCTCAACCAAGTTACCCAATTTCTCCTACTCCGCCTCAAAGGAAAAGTGTGAGAGATGCGCCCTTTAGTTTGATGAATCGGTAGGTTTGCGTCTGCAAATTGATCGAGCTAACCAGCCTATATTTTCAAGTACAACTTCTCTCGTACCAAGGAACGATCGAGTATTCCTAACGGCAACTTCTCCCGTACCAAGGAACGATCAAGCTTTCCTAACGACAACTTCTCCCGTACCAAGGAACGATCGAGCCTCATCAACTGATAAGTCACACACCAGAGACTCAGAGACATTGTTTCCAGGCATCTCCCAAGCCCCTAAAATGTTCTTCAAAGCAGACCGCAATTTTAGTTAACTTTCATGACTCATTCCACCGATATTCAAGCCCTAGCCCGTTTGATGGCCGCCGACTTTAGCAATCAAGAACAAGCCTTTGAAAATCCACCTTTCTATGCTCACATTCGAGTTTGTATGCGTCCTTTGCCGATCGACCTGCTTACAGGTGTAAGTTTTTACATTGAGCAAGCCTACGATTACATGCTCAACGACCCCTATCGAGTTCGGGTGTTAAAACTGCTCGAAAACAACGGACGCATCGAGATCGAAAACTATATTGTTCACGATGAAAAGACTCTCTACGGCGCTTCTCGTGATACCCAACGCCTGCAAGATCTCAAGCTCGATCGCTTAGAAAAACTACCCGGTTGCAACATGCACGTAGAGTGGACAGGCACCAGCTTCAAAGGACAAGTCGAGCCAGGAAAAGCCTGCATGGTAACCCGCAAAGGACAACTCACCTACCTCGATAGCGAATTTGAAATCGACAATCAGAAATTTATGAGTCTCGATCGCGGTCGAGATCCCGCCACCGATGAAATGGTCTGGGGTTCTGCGGCCGGCCCGTTTCACTTTGTCCGCTGGGCCAGCTTCGCCAACGAAGTAAAGAGTTAGTCACCCACTCAAGCGGTTTGCCAAAAATCACAAAAAAAACCTTTTTAACCTGCGAAGGCAGGTTTTGTTCTATTAGCCGCGAATTCATTCGCCCGATCGCCCACTTCGGTATTTAACGCTTCTGCCCCCCAACCCCCCAAATCTGGGGGACTTTCGGACAGGATTTCTTGCTCAAAGTCCCCCAAGTTTGGGGGATTTAGGGGGCTGCCTAGAGTGATCGCTACAGCGAGGAATTTCATCGAATTCACGTCAGGTTAGCCAGCCACACGATTCTAAAGACGGGGTTAACGTCAGATTATGCCTTTTGATAGTTGTTCCTCACCGTCGATCGACCCCAAACGCAAAAGCTAAAAGCCAGAAGTGAAAAGCAAACCGCCAATCCCAAGAGCCTTATCAACAAATCCAAAACTCTTAATCCACAAAGTCCCCAAACCTGATAGATTTGGCAAAGTATTCGCGAACAAGATGTAGCAAGATGAAAGTCCTAGTTATTGGTGGTGATGGATATTGCGGTTGGGCGACCGCGCTTTACTTGTCCAACCGAGGGCATGAAGTCGCGATTTTAGACAGTCTGGTCAGGCGACACTGGGATATGGAGTTGTGTATCGAAACACTCACCCCGATCGCGCCCATTCAACAACGCCTCAAACGCTGGCACGACATTACAGGCAAAGCGATTCAGCTATTCATCGGCGACATCACCAACTACGAATTTCTCAGCAAAGCACTGCATCAATTTGAACCAGACTCGATCATTCACTTTGGCGAACAGCGATCGGCTCCCTTCTCCATGATCGATCGAGAACACGCCGTTTTGACTCAGGTTAACAACGTCGTCGGCACGCTTAACCTGCTCTACATCATCAAAGAAAGCTTCCCCGACTGTCACCTCGTCAAACTGGGCACGATGGGCGAATACGGTACGCCAAATATCGATATTGAGGAAGGCTACATCACGATCGAACACAACGGCCGCAAAGACACCCTGCCCTACCCCAAACAGCCCGGCAGCATGTACCACCTCAGCAAAGTGCATGACTCTCACAACATCCATTTCGCCTGCAAAATGTGGGGACTACGCGCAACGGATCTCAATCAGGGCGTGGTCTATGGCGTTCTCACCGAAGAGACGGGCATGGATGAGTTGTTGATCAATCGTCTCGATTACGATGGCGTGTTTGGCACCGCATTAAACCGATTCTGCATCCAGGCAGCAGTCGGGCACCCCCTCACCGTCTATGGCAAAGGCGGACAAACGCGAGGATTTTTGGATATTCGCGATACCGTGCGCTGTGTAGAACTGGCGATCGCCACCCCCGCCAATCCCGGCGAATTCCGCGTCTTCAACCAATTTACCGAACTGTTTAGCATCGGCGATCTAGCCACAATGGTGGCAAAAGCAGGGACGGCGATCGGTCTCAACGTCGAAGTCAAAAACTACGAAAATCCCCGCATCGAAAAAGAAGAACACTACTTCAACGCCAAAAACACCAACCTGCTCAACCTGGGACTTCAGCCCCACTACCTGTCTGACTCGCTGTTAGATTCACTGTTAAACTTTGCCGTCAAATACAAAACCCGCATTGATGAAGATCAAATCCTCCCCAAAGTAACCTGGAAGCGCTAACCTATGAACCTTCGAGTTTTGGTCTTGCTGCTGACGATCGTCTTACCTGGGCTAGGAGCGATGGCACTCAGTGCGTTTTATCTGTTTCCAGAGTGGGCGGCCTTAGATAAAAGCTATCGAAACTACGAAAAACTCGCGGCGACGGGGGCGGGGGTTCGAGAACTCTCGATCGCGCAGTCCGCAGAAATGAGACACCGCCTCAACTGTTTTGCAGAAGGAGTAGGCGTTTTGTTAGGAGGGGTGATCGTGGCAATTGGCATACATGGATGCACCCTCCCCAGGCAGCAATAACCGTTTTATGTCATCTCTTCCTTTATGCGAGTTGCCCTGTTTACCGAAACGTTTTTGCCCAAAGTCGATGGCATCGTCACTCGGCTGCGTCACACCGTCGATCATTTACAACGTCTGGGTGATCAAGTTCTAATTTTTGCCCCAGAAGGCGGCTTGACCGAACACAAAGGAGCCAAAATCTTTGGAGTGTCCGGTTTTCCATTGCCGCTTTATCCTGAGTTAAAACTGGCCCTCCCTCGTCCAGCGATCGGCGAAGCCCTCACCCAGTTTCGGCCTGACATTATTCACGTCGTCAATCCCGCCGTATTGGGACTCGCCGGACTCTACTACAGCAAAACGCTAAACATTCCCCTGATCGCCTCCTACCACACCCACCTGCCCGAATACCTTCAGCACTACGGACTGGGCGCACTCGAAGGGCTACTGTGGGAACTGCTCAAAGCGGGACACAATCAGGCACAACTCAATCTCTGTACCTCCACGGCCATGATGCAAGCCTTGACAGAGCATGGAATTGAGCGAGTCGATCTGTGGCAGCGCGGCGTGGATACCGAAACTTTTCAGCCTCATCTAGCCAGTGCAGACATGCGAAATCGGCTCAGTCAAGGCCACCCCGAAGCGCCATTGTTGCTCTATGTCGGTCGCCTATCTGCCGAAAAAGAAATCGATCGCATCAAGCCTGTTCTAGAATCAATTCCCAATGCTCGTCTCGCGCTCGTGGGGGGCGGCCCCAATCAGCAAGCGTTAGAAAAATATTTTGAAGGGACTCCGACGCACTTTGTCGGCTACCTGGCAGGCCAAGAACTCGCTGCTGCTTTTGCTTCTGCCGATGCCTTTGTCTTTCCGTCGCGCACCGAAACCCTGGGATTAGTCCTACTCGAAGCGATGGCGGCCGGCTGTCCTGTTGTAGCGGCTCGATCGGGCGGCATTCCCGATATCGTCGAAGACGGCGTAAATGGCTATTTGTTCGATCCAAATGATGACCAGGGGGCGATCGTTGCCACTCAGCGACTCATCTTTGAGCAAGAAGCACGAGAAACCCTCCGCCGCAATGCTCGACGCGAAGCAGAACGCTGGAACTGGTCATCGGCAACTCGGCAACTCCAAAGCTACTACCGAGAAGTCGCCGGACAGTCTCTCTCATCGGCTGCCTGAAGCGATCGAGCAGTTTTCTCTATCCCAAAGCAGCGCGACTCGATAAAACCCTTCGCTGCCATCACCCATACGGGAATGCTCCCTCAACTTCTCACCCGCAGAAGACTATTCTAACGTCAGTCTCCAAGGAAGGGGTGTAAGGCTTGTTGTTGCAGTTCTACTTTGGTTCCGAGTGTGAGCATCCTTAGGGTGGCGACCGACATGGCTAACCCCATCCGCTCTGCGCGTTTTGGGTCGGTGATGCGTGAGGACTGCCCATGCCAGCCATCACTTTTGAAATCGCGATAGCCATCTTCAATCCACAGGCGGTAGCTGTCCCACAAGCCCTCGGCTTGGTCAGTCGGCAGGTCAGTGACCACGAACCACGGGTCAGTATCGCCTTCGTCCCAGCGTGCGACCAGGGGACAATCGAGCGGATTGGTGCAAAAGCACCGCTCCAAGCTTGACCGAGCCGAATCCAGTCTTTGAGCAATTGCCAGTCGCCATTGGGGAGAACTTGGATTGTCTTATTCGGGTGTTGATTGATCCGCAAGAACGGATGCCACCCGACTGCCCTGGTCGCGGCAAACAGCCAGTCGGCATACAAGCCTCGGTCAGCACAAACCACCACCCGCCAGTCCGGTGGAACCCCGCCAGCCAGTTGAGCGAACAACGGCTCCCAGTAGGGTTGCCAGCGATCCGGTTGATTCCCAGGCACCATTTTCCATGCCACCGCAATCGCGCTACCGCGCTACTGCACCGAAACCGACAGCACACTCAATCGGTCTTTCTGCGTCGTCACATCCATGACCAGAAATAGTTCTCGACAACGGTGCGGCAACAGCGACAGCACCCAAGTCAACAGCGGCGCAAAGTAAGGTTCGACCTGCCAATCCCAGCGATGCTTGCCGCTTTTTGCTGCCGCATCTTGATACCATTCCTGGAGGCGTTGGCGCACCGTGTCCGGTCGCTCCCCGTTTAATCCAGCCATGGTTTCGGCAACGCGACTGAGGCTACTCGATTGGGTCAATGCGATCCCAAAACTCCACACCCTTAATCCCGTCACGTGCGATAGGCTGAGGTTGCCAAATCATTCGCTGACAATCCGGTTCCAAGCTTTGAGCGAAGGGTCTTGTGGCATCTCTACTGCCTCCATACTGCTCTTCTTCTCATTATCGAATCGTTGGGGTCACTGCTCGCACCTTCACCACAAACCTACATCTGTAGGGGGTGGGGGGCAGAAGCGTTAAATACCGAAGCGAAAAAACTCTATCGAATTCACGTTAATCTGATTGACTGACAAATCTTTTCAGGTAGGTTGGGTTTCACCAGGTTCGACCCAACGTTAGCAACGGTAGAAAGGCTGCTGTTGGGTTTCGCGTCGCTCAACACCAACCTACGAAGAATCGAGGGTTTCAGGAGTTTTGTCAGTCAACCAGGGTATTAATTTCTCAAAACTGATTTAGGAGTCACTCCCAGTACCCTTTTAAAGTGACGATTGAGATGGCTTTGATCTACAAATCCTACAGTTCTGGCAATCTCTGCGATCGTCAGTTCTCCTTGTAGCAGCAATTCCTTGGCGCGTTTTACCCGGCACTGAATCACATACTGATGCGGTGTAAACCCGGTAGATTGCTTAAATTGCTCAGAGAAATAATGGCGGCTCAGTCGCGAAACCGTCGCCAACTCGACTAGACTCAGATCTCGATCGAGATGGTCGTGAATGTAATCGACCACTTGCCGCAATCGAGTGCTAGACAACTTTCCGAGATTGCTGCTCAAAACGGGTTGCTGGGTTGCGTAGCGCTGAAGTAAATGCACTATTAAGGCGTTCGCCATCGTTTCGGCGTAGAGGCGACTCCCCGCATGAGGATTTTCTAGAATCGCTTTGAACACTAATCCAATTTGGTGAACTAAAGGATCAGGCGTGGCAAAATGGGGCACCAGTTCTACCCGGTCTGGGTCAAATGATTCGTGCATTGCTTGGGCAAAGATGCTCGGCTCAAAACTTAGAAAAATAACTCCGCCAGAGATGTTCCATTGCGATCGCGCACTCACAGTCGCCGGAACAATCAGCATATCGCCCTGCATGACTTGTTCCTGACGAAAGCATCCACCTAACGTTCGCTCTACCGAGGCGGGCGATGAGAGTTCTGTAAAGATAGCCACACAATGCTGTTTTGAGGACACTTCAGGTGTGGCTCCGGGCATCAGATAGTCGTAGGCGCAATCTACCCCCTGCCACTTGTCTGCCAAGCTAGTTAGCAGCGGCAATTGAGCAAACACCCGCTCATATCCTGCTTCTTTTTCTTGAGCAAAATCGATCGTTAAGGAAGTCGCTTCTGACATCTGCTGATTGCCTCCGCGCCATTTCATCACTTTTTATCGCATCACTTTTGACAGTACCCGATCAGAAACCGGACGAATCTGCAAAAAATCGGACGAATCTACAAGACCTTGAATCACAGACTTTCTACACTCGCTAATAAAAGACTCAACTTTAAAGCGTTTGGAGGTCGTCTGCTCATGCCACTGATCGAAACTAAAACCGAACCGATGCTGCTCAATATGGGGCCGCACCACCCCTCCATGCACGGGTGTTTTCATCTCATCGTGACCTTAGATGGCGAAAACGTCATTGACTGTGAGCCTGTGATTGGCTACCTGCATCGAGGCATGGAAAAGATTGCCGAAAACCGTACCAATCTGATGTACGTTCCCTATGTGAGCCGTTGGGACTATGCAGCCGGGATGTTTAACGAAGCTGTGGCCGTCAATGCCCCCGAAAAACTAGCCAATATTGCCGTACCCAAACGGGCCAGCTACATTCGCGTCATCATGCTAGAACTCAATCGCATTGCCAGTCACCTCCTTTGGCTGGGCCCCTTCATGCTCGACATGGGTGCCGGAACTCCGCTCTTCTATATCTTTCGAGAACGAGAACTGATCTACGATCTTTGGGAAGCGGCCACAGGCTACCGCATGGTCAATAACAATTACTTTCGCATTGGAGGGGTAGCGGCAGATTTGCCTGATGGCTGGCTCGATAAATGCGAAGACTTTTGCAACTATTTTATGCCCAAGGTCGATGAATATGAGCGATTGATTACCGACAATCCGATTTTCCGGCGGCGTGTGGAAGGCATTGGCACGATCGCTCGCGAGACCGCGATCAATTGGGGGCTTTCAGGCCCGATGTTGCGAGCTTCTGGTGTTCAGTGGGACTTGCGAAAAGTAGACCATTACGAATGCTACGACGACTTTGATTGGCAGGTGCCGTGGGAAACGTCGGGCGATTGTTTGGCCCGCTATCAGGTACGAATTCGGGAGATGCGAGAGTCGTTAAAGATTCTTCGACAAGCGATCGCTCAGATTCCGGGGGGTTCTCACGAAAATCTGGAAGCCAAGCGCTTGGAGGTGGGCCCTAAATCACAATGGCAGGACTTTGATTATCAATACATCGGCAAGAAAATTGCACCCACCTTCAAAATTCCCCAAGGTGAACACTACGTGCGAGTAGAAAGCGGTAAGGGAGAACTGGGAATTTACTTACTGGGAGATGATACCCCATTTCCCTGGCGCTGGAAAATTCGAGCCGCCGATTTTAACAATCTGCAAATTTTGCCTCATCTGCTGAAAGGCATGAAGGTAGCCGATATTGTCGTGATTCTCGGTAGCATTGACATCATTATGGGATCGGTCGATCGCTAATGTCATCGCTCCTGATCAAAGCGGTTCAAACCTTCCCGGACAAAGCCTAAGCACTCGGTGAAGGTCACCCACCTAGGGAGGGATTAATTTGCAGTCTCAACGGCTAGTCCACCAGATGATGATCCATTGCAAACCGTACTAGCTCGGCTCGATTGCTGGTGTCTGTTTTTCTGAGTAGGCTGCTGACGTGTTTCTCAACCGTGCGGGGACTCAGATGTAGCTTGTCGCCAATTTGCACATTCGACAGCCCACCACTCAAGAGGTGTAAAACGTCTCGCTCGCGATCGGTCATTCCGGTGCCCATCAGCGGGGACTGCGTGAGAATTTTTGGAGATGCCTCTGGTTGAACGGCCTGAACGCGCGATCGCCATTCTGACTCGATCATCTGCGATCGCTCCAGCAAGTTTCGCACGACTGCACCCAACTCCGTCAACTCAAACGGTTTTGCAAGATAGGCATCACAGCCAAGCTGGTAGCCCAAAACGCGCTCTTTTGTATCCGTTCTACCCGTCAAAAAGACAACGGGCAATAGGCGCAGTGATGGGCGACGACGAACTTGGCGGATCAGTTCATAGCCATCCATTTGAGGCATCGTAATATCGGTCACAATCAAATGAGGCTGGTAAACCTCAACCATTCCAAATGCTTCTTTGCCATTCTCAGCAGACACGACTGAGTAGCCAGAGGATTCGAGGTAATCGCTAATCGATAAACGGGTGCCTGTGTCGTCATCAGCAACCAGGATTGTCAGTGGCATGGAGAGAAGACAATCGCATTCCCAATCCTAAGATCGGGTCGAGCGTACAAGGTGAAAATAATCTTTTACTATGCGGTTTTGGGCGGGGTCAAGTTCTCAAGGAGTCTCGCACCCTATCCTACTATCCCTATCCTAAAGGATGGTCTGCCGGAATGAACGATCGTCTTTTTGACATGTGCGGACATACTTTAACACTTTGTTCACCAGCGCACGGTTTTTGTCCTTAACTTGATGGCTTCTGCAAAACGCTACTCACCTGATTTAACGGCTTATTTTCAACCTTTTGGCTCAAAACTCTCTGGCTGTCCCCTTGACTGAATCGCCTTAGTACATTAATACTATTTATAGTATTAATGTACTACGCTAACAGTGAAGTCCGCCAGCCCCCAGGAGACGATGATGAGAGAACTGAAAACCGAAAGCCAGTCCGATCGGACGACACAGACGCAGCCTGGTTTGAAGAAATCGACTCCTCGGACTGTGGAGGATTGTATCGAGCAGCATGAAACGATCGAACTTCAATCAGCCCTCAATTCAGAAATCGACCCCTCTGACGAAGAAACGCCCGCCAAACGAGGACGCAAACCCCCCGCAAAACAAACCGCAGGTAAGGCCAAGCGATCGACCACCCCAAAAGCCAAACAGATCACCTCGACTCAAGTCAAACTCACCTGGGAGGCTCCCGAATCCTCAGAGCGAACGCCCTTTGGTATTGCAGTGCGCTTTCAGCAATTAGAGCACGAGTTGACTCAACTTAAAAGTCAAGCAAACCAGATTAACCAGCAGTCGGTCGAGATTCAAACTGAGATGGAGGCACTGCGGACAATTGCCCAGCAAAGCGCCTTATCCCCTGTTCCAGAAACCCCTCAGCCGCGCAAACCTTCTGGGCCGTCCATGCCTTCATTTATGCAGTCTCCGGCTCGACCTGCCCGATCGACCGCTTCCCCAGACCAAGCTTCCCTAGAGCAGACCATCCCGCCGCCTGTCGAATCTCTTCCATCTGTCAGCCCAGGCGCTTCCTCAGATCGATCGCGAGCAACCCGCCAGGAGTTTCCCCGGACAGTTCCTCAAAAGCCAATGGCCGCCGCCACGCGAGCAACCCTCAAAAGCTTGAAAAACCCTGCCCCGCCTTCTCGTCGCCGTCGATCGCTGCGCCATTCTCTAAACCGTTTTGCGCCCTCACTGGGATTGCCCAAACCACCGATCGCGCGTCTTTTGGATGCACTGCTCTGGACGCTGGCAGCCGCCGGGTTGCGGATTGGACTGAACTTTTTGGTAGGAGTCATTCCCATTTTGGCAACGCCGATCGGGGCGCTGATGTTCGTTCCGGCGATCGTGGCAGCTTACTTAGCGTTTTTTGTGCCGCGATCGAGTCCTGTCTTGCTTTACCGTCTGCTGCTCGTCACGCTTGGTTTATTTATTGGAGGAAAGCTATAATGCCCCGTCAGAGTCGCAGATTTAACCTCAAACAGCTTCTAGCCGGAGGAGCCGCACTGCTGGCAATAGGACTGTTTTTTGACTTGGGCAGCTTGCCTTCTTTTGGAAGCAAAAAATCAGTTGAGGCTTGTCAAGAGACGGTGCAATCTCAAGCAAAGCTGTCGAGACAACAGTTGGCCAGGCTGTTAACGGTGCCCGAAGGCGAAAGTCGAAGCAAAATTCGTGAGATTGCCAAAGAGCCTTACTGTAAGTTGTCGAGCTTGCAAATCAGGGCGGGAGCCACCGCAGACCGAGAAGCTTACCCACTGGCGTTTGACCCACAGACTCAGCTTGTCGTGCTTTATGAGGGAGATCAGTATGCGGGATATCGGTTTTTGGTGCGTTAGGGCGGCGTTGCTGCTGCTCAGTCCAGTTCTCACGCTGTTGGGAGGATGTGGTGCCCCACAATCGAATGAGCCGCCGATCGACGTAACCCTCTACCAAAAATGGGAACTGCAACCTGGAGACACGATCGCCACCTATAAAGTTACGGGCGGATTGGGGGATATCTCGATCGACCTCAACCACAATCGCGTATACGCCCCATTCGATGGCAAAGCGCAAATCGATAAGCGAGGCTGCGTGATTTTCTCAACGCCTAACGTTCCTGCTTATTTGTTTCGCCTCTGTGGAATCAGCTCGCCCAAACTGGGGTTGCTGCGTCAGGGGGAGGCGATCGGCAATGGCGAGATTCTGCAATTTGCGGCTTTGAGAAAACAGCCCGATGGCAAATGGGCGATCGTCGAACCTGCTAAAGACATTTTAGAACGGACGCTGGAGGCTCGGTGAGCAGGGGACTTTGACCTGAAAACTTGGACATTACTTGGACATTAGACGTTGGACTTTAGATCTGAGACAGAATAGAGAACGCCATGAAGCATATTCTTTTGGTTGCGCTGAGTGCGATCGCAGTAGTCATGCCTGCTGCCAAAATCGCCAAAGCGGGTGGAACCTTAGATTTTTCTCAAACCACGGCCCGTAGAGAAGTGATGGAGCCGAGTCGAGAACAGTCCTCGTCGGGGATACTCGATTTTGCCTTGCCTGCTGGGTCTCGCCCAGAAAAAAGTCAGCCTGCCACGATCGCCGCTGCCCGCCCCAAAGAAGCTGATTTAGAGGCGATCGCTGCCAGCGATCTGTTTGAGGGTGGTTCCGATTCACTCGTGGCCAAGGCGGTTGGTAGTGCAGAAGGAACCCGCACCCCAGACGGCGGTCGAACTCGCGCCTACTACGGTCACGTCGATCCTGGAAATGGCCGCTGGAATCAAGGCAGCTTTTCTTATCAGCATGGAGCCAACTCACCCGAAGCGGCCGATTACCAACAGTTGCGTAGATTGCAGTCTCAGGCTGACATGATTCGTCAAAAGGCCGGCACCAATCGACTAATGCTCTCTCTCGAAGCAGAACTCAACGGCATCGATTTGGCCAATCAGGCTCCTCTAGCGGCCTTGGACAACGGCGGCTACGTGGATCGGCTCAAACAAGCCTACGATCGCGGCTTTACAGGCTCAGATGCGGTTTTGCAGGCGAGAGTTTACTCGTTTATCAACCCCAGAACCAATCAGTGGGATGCGCCTGGTTTGGGCAACACCGAAGCCAGCATTACCCACGATCAAGGGCGCAGATTAGACGCGATCGCTCAGGCACTCTCCGCCCACCGACTCGCAGAAAAGCAGGCTAAACCGGACACGATCGCCGCCAAAAATTTCTCAAAAAAAGAAGCTAAAAAGTCGGGATCTGGTTTAAATTCCGTTGAGATTAGCAAAGCGCTGGTGGGTCATTCTTCTACCTCAAATTAACGTGAATTCGATGAAATCCCTCGCTGTGGCGATCACTCCAGGCAGCCCCCTAAATCCCCCAAGTTTGGGGGACTTTGAGCAAGAAATCCTGTCCGAAAGTCCCCCAGATTTGGGGGGTTGGGGGGCAGAAGCGTTAAATACCGAAGTGAAAAAACTCTATCGAATTCACGTCAAATTAGGCATTGCTGAATCGTGGGATGAATTGCCCCAAAGCGGCGGGAAACCCAAGGTTCAAAGTCCCCCAATTTTGGGGGATTTAGGGGGCGAAAAGATTGACACTTCCCACAGATTTATCCCTCCAATCAGCAACGCCTCAAATTAAACGCGACTCTTTTGGCATGATCTGATAGGGTAAAGGACGGAAATCTGTTGTAAATGGGCACCTTCGATGTAGGGGATTTGCCGGATTTGCGATCGACTTCTCTGAAGGGTGCTTGAGTTCAACAACGTGTCCTGATCCGAAACCTGTGAGGAGGTTTTAGCCATCTATGCGATTTTTGCAACCCTTAACAAAAAAGGGGCAACGCCGTTTGACTTCGTGCCTGATGAGTGCGATCGTTGCCACAGGTTTGGTCGCTCAGGGTCGGTGGGCAAGTCCTGCTCAGGCTGGGTATTTGCCTTATTGTCAGCAGACAGCCGAAGGCATCGCCAAAAAAGAAACCGCCCGCCGTGCTGCGCTCAAAGGTGACAAAGGCGCTCAAAAGCGGTACAAATCTCTCCTGGCGGATCAAGCCGAGCAGCTTCGCAAATGTCGCACTCAAAACTGGCTCAAAAACCAGGCCCTCTGGATTCGCCTTTACCCTTGTGATATTCAGCCCGGTGTGCTCGAAGAAGTGCTAGATCGGATTGTCGATCGCGGCTACAACGAGATTTATGTCGAGTCATTTTACAACGGTCAGGTGCTCCTCCCGGCGGCAGACAATCCCACAAGTTGGGGTTCGGTGGTGAGAACGTCAGGCGCAGAAAAAGTCGATTTGCTAGCAGACGCGATTCGTAAGGGACGCGAACGCGGGTTAAAAGTTTACTCGTGGCTGTTTAGCATGAATTTTGGCTATCCCTACGCGGTGCGACCTGATAAGCAGAGCACGATCGCCAAAAATGGTAACGGATTGACCAGTCTCAACGCCAATACGATCGCCGGACTCAGCACTGATCTGGGACTGTTTAACCCCAATGAGGCGTTTATCGACCCCTACAGTCTGCAAGCCAAGCAGGATTATTATCAAATGGTGCAGGCGATCACTCAACGCCGTCCTGATGGCGTGCTATTTGACTACATTCGCTATCCACGCGGTCGGGGAAGTGCGTCGGTTGCCAGTAGAGTTCAAGATTTGTGGATTTACGGCGACTCTTCTCAGCAAGCCATTTTGCAACGGGCTTTGAATAATAAGGGGCGAGAGTTAATCAAGCGCTATCTGACGCGAGGCAGCATTTCGCCAGGTGATGTGGCCGCTGTCGATCAACTCTTTCCGGGTGAAATCGATCCTCCACTGTGGCAGGGGCGCACTCCGGCTCCCAACGAAAATCAGGCTTCTCTCGGTCAGCGTCACGCCTTGTTGTCGATCGAGCTTTGGCGGTTTAGTGTGGCCCACGCAATGCAGGGAGTCGTCGATTTTCTCAACGTGGCGAATGCACCTGTGCAAAAGGCCGGACTTCCCGCAGGAGCCGTTTTCTTTCCGGAGGGCAATCAGACGGCTGGGGGACGAGGCTTTGACTCTCGATTGCAGCCGTGGGATCGCTTTCCTGCCTCTCTAGAGTGGCATCCCATGTCCTATGGGGTCTGCGGAAACGCGGGTTGTATTGTCAGTCAGATTCAGCGAGTTCTCAGTCAGGCTCCCGCAGGAACGCAGGTAAAACCCGTTTTGGCAGGCATTTGGCAGCAGTCTGTGAGCAACCGTCCGCCGCTAGAAGTCCAAATGGAAGCGATTCGTCAAAGATCTCCGCAGATTAAGTCGATCAGTCACTTCGCCTACTCGTGGCAAGAACCGCAGTCTGATCGCGATCGTAAATCCTGCCGGATGCGAAAGTGACATTGTTCATCCCTGTGGACTCTAATCCGTGCAGCCTCTCGATCCCGATTTTGAATCGCTTGTCTTGTCTTAAAGTCCCCCAGAATTGGCAGCTTGGGGGCAGAGGCTCTGAGCAACAAAGCGAAAAGACTTCACGAAATGGACGTAGACTCCAAGAAGGCCCAACAAAAAAGGGCGGACAATCCACCCCAAAACGATCGAATAGCTTGAAGATTATGAGCTTGAGGTGGCTTCGTCCTTGGGCGTTTCTGAAGAGGCGGCTTCGCTGGCGGCAATCTTTGCTTGGGCACGTTCTTCTCGCTTTTTGCGATCGGCTTTGATCAAGTCTTCCATCACCAGTTGAGCCTGGGCCATTTTTTCCAGGTTGCTCTGATAAAGCTCCAGGTCTTTTTGTACCTTGTCTTCGGGCAAATTTAGCGTTGAGCAAACCTGTTTGAGGGCGGCAATCCGACTGGTTTCGTCTTTGAGCAGAGCGGGATCAGCGGTGCCAACCAGCGTAAGAACGCCGATCGCAAACAGCCGACTATATTTGAACTTGGGATTGTGAGCGATCGCCTGAATGTTTTCGCGCAAATAGGTGTCAGGAACGTCAGCCGACGCGGACAGCAACTGATCCCAGGAATGGTTAGCCGCTAGAGACAGCAAATGCTCAGAATCTTGGCGAAACTTTTGGGGATCGTAGCCCAGCGCCTGACAGATGGCATTAAAGATCGGCTCTTTGTCTTGTTCGGGACGGTAGCCCTGCATAAAGCGATCGAAGGACGTAACCACACCCAATGCGTAGAGCGGGTCGTAGCGGAAGTCCACATTGACGGAGAGCAGGTGCATTTCGACCATCAACTCTTCGACGACTCGACGGTAGATGGAGTTTACCGGACGAGTGTGAGTGTTGTAGAAGGCACGCTTGGTATCAGATACGGTGCGGACGTTGTTCACTGGATCAGCCTTGTGGGTTACATTGATCTATTCTCTCGCTTGATTGAACGTTTGCCAAGTTTTCTTAAATCAGGGGATCGCTCAAGAAGGGTTGTCTTCGCTTCTGACTCAACTAAACTTCTCACTCAACTAAACTTCTCACTCAACTAAATGGAATTCTTTGAGCGCGGGGAGAAAGTTACGATTTTCGTGGCTCGATCGGCTGAGTTTGATCAAGGCGAATCTTTGGAGTGGCGTTAGAGAAGCCCATTGATCAGGAGTGAGAGAAAGGTTGAGCGATCGCGCTTGACTCAGAACACTTTCAGGAAGATCGGGCGCAAGCCACTCTGGATGGGGATCGATCGCCAGGTTGGTAGCAGTTTCACCTGTTCGCTCCAAAATTAGAGTGTGAAGGCGCGATCGATACTCGGCAATTTCAGCACTGGTTTTACAGGGAGAATCTACTAGAAGTTGGCGATCGTGGGAATTAAATTTACTCCACTGAGCCAGTTTTAGCTTAACTCCACAAGTATCTAGCTTTAACCGAACCTGCATCGGAACGCAGCGCAGAGAGTCTACAAAATCAGCTTCAAACTGAAAGAAATCACCCATTTTTATATCCTTTTTACAAACATTTTGTGGCTGTACTTCACCGTCTGTTTGATCAAGTTTTTCCCCCGGTTGCAAATCTCAGAGAGCCAGCTAAATTTCTCATGACTAAGGGATTTTGAGCGGCAAAACTTCTCACAAAGTTCTCAGAATTGGGAGGTTGAGGCAGAAGCGATCGACAACACAGCAAGGGCATTAAGTTCATTAATTAAGTTCATTAATTAGAATGTTTAGAATTGACTCGGCGAATCACCCAATAGCTGATCGACAGTGAGAGAATCGCAACGCCCAACCCAATGATGTCTACACCTGTCGTTTTGCTCAAGTCTAAAATGATAATTTTACGCGCAACTGCAATCAGAGAAGTCACAATCACTAGCTCAACTTGAATGACATGCTTCTTAAGATAAGCTGTAATGTTTTCAAGAATTTCTAACGCGATTAAGATGTTGAGAAAGAGTCCAAATATCTTAAACAAAATCTCACTAAATCGGGTCGAGTTAGGTGAGAAGAGTTCGCTGGCTAATTCTTGAAGAAGAAAAATCCCTAAGTCATAAACGGCAACGATCGTCACCAACACCATCAAGATCGACAGCACTTTTGAGATTAGACTTTCAATCTCTTCTACCAGATGGAGAAATTTTTCATCTTCTCCAAAACTCATCAAACGCTTCAAGATTCGTCCAAGTCGTCGCATCACACCTGACCAACACTGCACAGATGAGGTGAGGATACTCGCCAACGGGGACAGGTATCAACCGATTCGTACCTTTCGCAACATGACGCTTTTTAGCTTAAAACATTCGGAGAACTCTATTGATCGAAACTAGCTGCGAACTGGGAGAGGGGTCGCGATCGCTTCAGCAGAATTACCCCGCACGCCAGCAGCATCATTTTCGGCGATCGGGGAACTCAGTCGAACAGGCACAATCTGTACAGCGCAGGCTTTTAGTTCTGGTTGCCTTGAGTCAGGACAGGATGCGGGATGCGTCAGAGCGTTGGCTTCGGCATGGTCTGCCCACAAAGCGCCCCAATGCATCGGCACAAAAACAGTTCCAGGAGCGATCGCTTTGGTCACTCGCACTGGAAACTGGGCAAATCCTCGGCGCGATCGCACTTCGACTAATTCTCCATCCTCTACCGCCAATCTCTCGGCATCGCGAGGATGAATCTCAATAAAGGGGTGAGGGTGCATTTGCTGAAGTTTGGCAACTCGTCCGGTGCGGCTTTGGGTGTGCCAGTGACCATACAATCTGCCCGTCGTTAACACAAAGGGATAGGTGGGATCGGCAGGTTCTGCCAGACCTTTTGAATGATAGGGAACAAATTGAGCGCGGCGATCGGGTGTGTGAAACTGGTGATCGGTGTAGAGGCGATCTGATTGATGGTCGTCTGCAACTTCGGCAGGGCAGGGCCATTGGAGGGGCCCATCTTGAGCAAGGCGATCGTGGCTCATCCCAGACTGATCGCAGGGGCGGCCTTGAGTGAGTCGAGCAAATTCGGCATAGACTTCGGCGGCGTGATTAAAGGCAAACGTAGTCCCAAACCCCAGACGACGACCAACTTCGGCAAAAATTACCCAATCGGGGCGGGCTTCTCCAGGCGGCGTTCTAAACTGGGTGCAAAGGGTGACTCGCCGTTCAGAATTGGTCATCGTGCCGGGGGCTTCACTCCATTGGGCGGCAGGCAGTAAGACGTGGGCAAACTCCGTCATCTCAGTCGGCGAGTAGCAGTCCTGATAAACCGTGAAGGGCGATCGCTTCAAAGCCGCTTTCGTTCTCTCCAGGTCAGGCATACTGACGGCGGGATTGGTCGCAGCCACCCACAACAATCCGACTTCTCCGGTTTCGAGTCCGGTGATCATGTCCCAGGCAGTGCGTCCAGGTGTGGGAGCAATGCTGCCGGGAGGAAGGTGCCAAAACCGTTCGACTTCGGCGCGGTGTCGGGGGTTGGCGACCGATCGATACCCTGGCAACAGCCCACATAATCCGCCAGCTTCTCGGCCGCCCATCGCGTTGGGTTGGCCAGTGAGTGAGAATGGGCCGGCTCCCGGTTTGCCGATTTGTCCTGTCATCAGATGTAGATTGACGATCGAGCAGACTTTTGCCGTTCCTTCTGAAGATTGGTTGACTCCCATCGACCACATGGATAGGACTCGCTTTGAGTTGCCCCAATACCGAGCGGCGGTTTCTAAGTCGTTGACCGAGATTTCGCAGCGATCGGCGACCCATTCTGGCGTGTAGGTGTGCAGTAGGTCTGAGAACTGGTCAAATCCGTTGGTGTGTTGCTCAATAAACTCGTGGTCTAGCTGATTCCACTTCAACAGCAGATGAGCGATGCCGTTCAACAGATCGATGTCGGTGCCTGGTTTGATGGCTAGATGCAGGTCAGCGACTTCGGCAGTTTGGGTGCGACGCGGATCGACGACGATTAGCTTGACGTGAGAATTTTTTTTGTGGTGCTTTTTGAGGCGATTGAACACGATCGGGTGACATTCGGCTGTATTTGTCCCGATCAGAAAGGCACAATCGGTCAGATCGATATCTTCATAGCAGCAGGGCGGGCCGTCGGCTCCCAGGGTGCGAATGTAGCCTGACACAGCAGAAGACATGCAGAGCCGCGAATTAGCGTCAAAATTGTTGGTGCCCAGACAGCCCTTAAATAGTTTTTGAGCAACGTAGTAATCTTCGGTCTGAAACTGCCCAGACCCATACATACACAGCCCATCCACGCCCTGAGTGTCACGCACGGTTTGAATGCGGCTGACGATGCAATCGAGCGCTTCATCCCAACTGACTCGTCGAAACGGCTGATCCAACGACTCGCGCACCATCGGAAACAGCAAGCGATCTTTGTGGAGCGGCTCACTCACGGTCGCCCCCTTGACGCAAACCATCCCCTGGCTGGAGGGATGAGACCGATCGCCTCGCACTTGCCAAATGGGAGTCCCTTCACTATCCCGATGGGTCACTTTGCCGGGTTGTGCAGGAGGCAAGACTTCTAGCCCACAGCCAACACCGCAATAAGGACAAAGAGTCTTCGCGGGAGGGGTCATAGGAATGCTCAACAGGTGTTTTTAAGTGTGAAAATTCTAAGAAGCTCTGATTATAGGGCATTGCTTCAAGGAATCTGACATAGACGAAAGACACTGGACGCTGGACGTTAGACAAACTGAGTCCATTCGTTTCGTGCTTACATTCTTTTTAGTGTATCGTCTATGGTCAAATGTCTGAACTTCACTTTAAAAACAAATACACTTTGAGCAATGCGATTTGTGATGCTAATATGATTGCAATCATCTCACGGGTGCGTTGTGAGATCTATCCCCAATGATGGTAATGCGATCGCTCTATCCAAAAATTCTTTTAAATCAGCGCTGTGTTCATTCCTCTGTCAAACTCGTCTCCTCAGCACGATAAGTCATGTTTTGCTGACCGTTCTCTGCTGCGTTGCGATTAACCTGTAGCCGAAAGCAAGAAATTCGTTCGGTGGGTGTTGAGTTGGTGGTTGTCTGAGTGGTTGTCTGAGTGTAAATCTCCAGCATTGCTTCTGGGATTGCTTCAAACAATAATCGCTGTCTTGGAAAAATCAACCGCTCAAACCGAAAGCCAGGGATGTTCTTGATCTGAGCAATCTGAAGCCGATTGGTCACATTGACGTAGTAACAAAGGATGCGCTCAGTTAGTCCGTCAGGCAGCGAGGCAGAGGTGAGTACCATGAGTTTTGGATGTCGCGTGTTTAACGTGTCAACGTAATCGGACAAGGGAGGCACACGGGAATGGAGGAGGGAGAACTTTGTTCCGCTTTGCGAGGAGCGATGAAGAGGGGCTAGTTGGTTTCGGGGACTGGGGGGAATTGGGTGTCTTCGATCGCCATTGCAACTCCTTCTAGGCTGGAGACAAAGAAATGAATGGTGAAGCCGTTGATGTCGATCAGGTCGCCGTGGTGGATGGGGTGTTTGTCCAGAATGGGGAGGCGACGACGGTTGACGAGGGTGCCATTTCTGCTGCCCAAATCGACCAGATAAAAGCCTCGACCAGGATGATAGCCGATCGCAAAGTGACAGCGAGAAATTGACGGTTGTGTCAGGGCGATCGCACAGTGAGAACTACGACCAACCAGCCAGCTTGTCGAAACTTCGGTGAGATAGACCTCGCGATTAGGGGACAAATTAGTAGCCAGAAAAGCAGTCCGACCTGTGCTGATTGCCTGAATATAACGACTGCCCTGGGCGCGATTGTGGGTCGCCAAAATGGGGTCGATGATCGTGGCAACTTGTTTGGGGTTGGGGCCGATTTCTGCAAATAGTGATCGAGAAACTGCGGGATACTGTTCTAAAAACCTCAGAGCGGGTTGATCCGAGGCGGCGGAATTGAGAGTCAACATGGCCGGAGCGTAGGGTAAAGAGAAGCTAGAAGGAAGCGTCTAAAACTTTGGTCTTTAAATCAAACCAAAGACCCACTAAGCATCATCGTCGTGGGCATATCGGCTAAACAGGAAGTCAAGCGCCTCGTTGCGGAGGGTGTAGTAGTGCGGGTCTTCCATGATTTGGGCGCGATCGCGGGGACGGTCAAACGGGATGGTCATAATTTCGCCAATTTTGGCAGCAGGCCCGTTGGTCATCATAACAATGCGATCGGACAAAAATAGCGCTTCGTCGATGTCGTGGGTGATCATCAAAACGGTGACGCGGTTTTTACTCCAGATTTGCAGCAGTTCTTCTTGCAGTTCTTCTTTGGTGATGGCATCAAGTGCGCCAAACGGCTCGTCAAGAATCAGCACCTGGGGACAGATAGCCAAGGCGCGGGCGATCGAGACCCGTTGTTTCATGCCGCCTGAGAGTTGACCGGGCTTTTTGTGCATCGCTTCATCCAGTCCCACCATAGCCAGATGTTCGCGGGTGATCTCTAATTTGTCTTTTCTGGACTTGTCGGAATAAACCGAATCGACGGCCAAAAACACATTCTCAAAAGCCGTCTTCCAGGGCAAAAGGGCGTAGTTTTGAAAAACCACCATGCGATCGGGGCCGGGGCTGGTAATTCGTTGTCCCTGAAGGGTGACTTGTCCCGTGGTGGGCGTGTTGAAGCCAGAAATCATGTTGAGCAAGGTGGTTTTGCCACAGCCAGAGTGGCCGATGACGCAGACAAACTCGCCCTCGTTAACAGCCAGATCGACTCCATCCAAAACGGTGTAGGGGCCGCTGGGAGTCGGGTAAATTTTGGAAACGTTGTCTACAGATAAAAAGGGCATTTCTGCTTTGGTTTGTGGAGCCGAATCCAACGTGTTCAAGGTTTGCATAGGTGAGGAGGGTAGGGGGTTGAGCGAGATAGCGTCGGATACACCGTGAATTGGGTTGCCGTGAATTTGAGCGTGAATTTGAGCTAGGTTTCCTGCTTGGTTGGTTAGAAGCCCCTGCCCCCCAACTGCCAATTTGGGAGACTTTCAGGTAAGCGTTTCGGTTAGGGGGGATTCAGGGACGCTCTAAAGTTGTCATGGGAGCAGAGTTTGTCGAATTCACGTCAGGCAGTTGACCAAAATTTTCCTCAGAGTCTCAGGCGGCCAGCGATACGGCGGGGTCGAGACTGATCTCTTTGATGGTGAATTCGCGACGAATTTTGAGACTGTTGAGATAAGCGAGTGGGTCATCTGGGTTAAAGATCACGCCGTCAAATAAGCCAAAGGAATCGCGATCGGGTTCGCTGTCGGGCAGTCCTAGCTGGCGGGCGGCTTCGCCATAGAGGTCAATCCGGCGACTGCGTTCTGAAATCTCGATCCAGTTGCGCGGAAAGGGGGTGATGTTCCAGCGGGCTAGCTGAGTCATCGTCCAGATTGCTTCGGTGCGACGGGGGCAGTTGGCTTGATCGACGTTGAAGTAGAGGTATCGCAACATGGCTTCTGGCTCGGCACCTTGACTCCGCACGTAAGGATCAGTAAATCCAGGACGCATGTAGGCAGGAGACACGCCCACGTATTCGGGACGGCTGAGAATTTCGAGAATTTCTTCGCGGTTGCGTCGATCGCCACAGTATTCACAAGCGACCAGCAAGGCTTTGATTAGCGCAATGTGGGTTTCGGGATACTGCTGCGCCCAGTCTTCTCGCACGCCCAGCACTTTTTCGGGATGCCCTGACCAGATCTCTAAGTCGGTGGCAATCACAAATCCGTGGTCTTCTTGAATGGCGCGGTTGTTCCAGGGTTCACCGACGCAGAAGCCATCAATGTTTCCAGCGGCGAGGTTGGCGACCATTTGAGCCGGGGGAATCACTGCAAGGCTAACATCGCGATCGGGGTCAATGCCGCCGGCCGCCAACCAGTAGCGCATCATCAGATTGTGCATTGAAGCGGGATGCACCATTCCCAAGGTGTGAGTTTTGGTGGGGGACTGGTCGATCGCTTGCTTAAAGTCCTGAATCGATCGCACGCCCTGATTGTAAAGCTCTTTGCTGAGGGTGATAGAGTTGCCGTTGCGAGAAGTGACTAGCGCCGTTACGACGGGAATCGGAGTATTGCCTCCCACGCCCATTGTCATCGCCAAAGGCATTCCTGCAACCATTTGGGCCGCGTCTAAGCGTTTGGTAGCGACTCCTTCGGCGATCGCTTTCCAGTTGGGTTCGCGAGACAGATTGATGTCTTCTAAGCCAAATTCTTTAAAGAATCCTTTCTCTTTGGCAATGATCAGCGGCGCACAGTCGGTCAGCGGAATAAAGCCGATATCCAGGTTGACTTTTTCTAGACCGTTGCGGGCGATCGCCACTTTGGGAGCCTGCTTGGCCCTGCGTTTTTTGTCGCGTTTTTGCTGGTTGAGGAAGTAGATCACCTCGTTGCGTAAGCCGTAGTAGCTGGGGTGGTTGACGACTTCCATCCGTTTGCGAGGGCGAGGAATCGGCACGTCGAGAATTTGTCCGATGTGGGCTTCGGGGCCGTTGGTCAACATGACGATGCGATCGGATAGCAGCAGCGCCTCATCGACATCGTGGGTCACCATCAGACAGGTCACCTGACTTTCTTCGCAGATCCGCATCAGTTGTTCTTGCAGATTGCCTCGTGTCAGCGCGTCTAATGCGCCAAACGGCTCGTCGAGCAGCAGCATCTTGGGACGAATTGAGAGGGCACGCGCGATCGCGACCCGTTGTTTCATGCCGCCAGACAGTTCTTTGGGCTTGCGGTGAGCGGCAGGCTTTAGCCCTACCATCTCGATGTTGTGTTCGACAATTTCTCGGCGTTCGGCGGGTGACAGCGTTTTGAGAACTTTGTCTACGGCGAGTTCGATGTTTTGTTGAACGGTGAGCCAGGGCAAGAGTGAGTAATTTTGAAAGACCATCATGCGATCGGGCCCTGGGCTGGTGACTTCTCGCCCTTCTAGCACCACACCGCCCACTGACGGGCTTTCTAGTCCAGCGACAATGCTCAACAGCGTAGACTTACCGCAGCCAGAGTGTCCGATCAGCGTGACAAACTCACCTTCGCGGATATTCAGGTCAATATTCTTGAGTGCAACGTAGGTGCCGCCATTGGACAGCGGAAACACCTTATCAACGTGGTCAATTCCGAGAAAAACAGACATGGCAGCAATGGGTGTAAGGGGTGGAGTGGCTTGCGACTAATTCCCTGACCTGATTGACGTGAATTCGATGGGGTTGCTTTGCTTTGTTATTGAGCGCTTCTGCCCCCCAACCCCTCAATTCTGAGGAACTTAAGATAAGACTTCCGGTTCAAAGTCCCTCACGGGTGGGGGATATAGGGGGCTGCCTGAATTAACAACCGCAGCAAAGATTTGATCGAACTGACGTTGATTAGTTTTCGGAGACGATGCGAGAGCCGAGCCAACCGACGAGGCGATCGAGCGCTAGACCGACCAAGCCGACGTAGAGAACGGCGATGATAATTTGGCTCATGCTGTCTTCGTTGCCTGCGTTGTAAGCGTCCCAGATAAAGAAGCCGATGCCCCCTTCTGCTTTGAGCATTTCGGCAGCGACGATCGCCAGCCATGCCAGTCCGATGCCGATTCTCAAACCACCAAACACATAAGGCACCGTTGAGGGCACCAGGATATTGAAGAAGTACTCTTTGCCTGACAGACGCAGAACTTTAGCCACGTTGTTGTAGTCTTGAGGAATTTGTTGGACACCTACCGCAGTATTAATGACGATGGGCCAAATTGCGGTCACAAAAATTACAAACAGCGCCGCCGGGTTACTATCTTGAAAAATTCCTAATGACAACGGCAGCCAGGCCAATGGCGGAACCGTTCGCAGCACTTGAATCATCGGGTCAAGTCCACGTCGCATAAATTCGCTCGTGCCGATCAACACGCCCAGCGCAATCCCGACCACGGCCGCCAAACTGTAGCCAATCATTACCCGCTGCAAACTAATCCAAATCTGCCAGCCGAGTCCTTTTGAGGTGCCCCCATCATCAAAAAACGGGTTGAGAATCCACAAAATCGTTTGAGTAACCACCTTAATCGGGCCAGGCATCTTGGATTCTGGACTCAGACACAGTAACTGCCACAGCACCAAAACCACCAGCGTACAAATAAACGGCGGCAGCAATTGTTTTAACTGCTTACTAACATTTTCAGAAAACTGTGAAGGCTGACGGAGAGAAGGATTAGCTGTCATGGTGAAGAAGTTCCTGAGAGCGAGTTGAGCAGAAGAAGAAAAATGAATCAGGGCTGAATGTTTGAGCGTCGATGCTGATGTCTAGAGGTGCATCGTTGATACTCAGACCAGCAAGCGTGATGTCTAGAGGTGCGTCGTTGATGATCGAACTAGCGAGCGTGATGTCTAGAGGTGCGTCGTTGATGATTGAACCAGCAAGCGTGATGTCTAGAGGTGCATCGCTGATACTCAAACCAGCAAGCGTGATGTCTAGAGGTGCATCGTTGATGATTGAACCAGCAAGCACGAAGCGTTGAAGTTCATCGCTGACGTTTTGCCCATCACGCCTGATGGTTTAAGCTTTATTGCTGAACTAGGCTTTTTTGATCTTCAAACCGCTCAGATAAGCGCTGGTGTTGGCGGGATCAAACTTGACTCCATCAAAGAAGGTTTCAACGCCGCGAGAAGCATCGGTCGGAATGGCGGCCGTTTGACCGATCGCTTTCGCCGCTTCTTTCCACAAATCTTCACGGTTGACCTTATCGACGAGTGCCTTCACATCGGTATCGGCTGCAAATCTGCCCCAGCGCATGTTCTCGGTGACAAACCAGGTGTCGTGGCTCTTATAGGGATAAGACGCATTCTCACGCCAAAATTTCATCATCAAGTCGCTATTTGCCAGCGTGCGACCGTTACCAAAGTCAAAGTTGCCCTTGGCTCGTTCCACGATGTCTTTTGCAGGAGCTTTCACATACTTATCAGCCGAGATGATTTCACACATCTCTTGTTTGTTTTCGTCTTTGTCGCACCAGACCTGAGCTTCTTGAATCGCCATCAAAATTGCTTTGGCCGCTTTAGGATTTTTATCAACCCAGTCCGCCCGCATTGTGAAGGCTTTTTCGGGGTGTGCTTTCCACAGTTCGCCTGTCGTGACGGCGGTGTAGCCGAGCTTTTTGTTGACTAGACGACCGTTCCAGGGTTCACCCACACAGAAGGCATCCATTGTTTTGGTTTCCATGTTGGCTACCATTTGGGGCGGCGGTACGACGACGAGATCCACATCGTTTTCAGGATCAATGCCCCCTGCTGCTAACCAGTAGCGCATCCACAAGTCGTGAGTCCCCGCCGGGAAGGTAACAGCCGCCTTGAATTTCTTACCCGCCGCTTTTGCAGCTTCAACTTTGGCTTTCAACGGAGCGCTATCGGCGGCTAGTTTCAAATCTAAGTAATCGTTGGCAACGGAGATCCCCTGTCCATCGGTATTCAATCTCGCCAAAATGTACATCGGCAGCGGCGTATTGCCTTTGGTGATCTTGCCAGAAGCCATCATGTAGGGCATCGGAGTCAGAATGTGCGCCCCATCAATGCCGCCTCTGTCAGACCCTAGCTCAATGTTGTCGCGTGTCACAGCCCACGAGGTTTGTTTAGAAACGGTGACATCCGTCATGCCGTACTTCTTAAACAGTCCTTTCTCTAACGCAATCACGAGTGGCGCACAGTCCGTCAGCGCGATAAAGCCCAGTTTTGCAGTCGGCGTTTCTGGCGTTTCGACACTCCCCGAATTGACAGCAGGAATCGCACTGGGTGAACTGGCAGAACTCGCGGTCGTCTTGGTCTTATTCGGAGAACTACAGCCATTGACAAGAATCGTTCCGGCTGCGGCTGCACCTGCGGTGATGATAAATTTCCGTCTTGAGAGGTCACTCATGAATCGTCTTCCAAAATTAAGTTTGCTGGGAAAGGAAAGGAGGGATGAGGGATGAGGGATGAGGGATGAAAGGAATCTTCAGGTTTGAGTTCTAAGTTCTGAGTTCCGAGTTCCGAGTTCCGAGTTCTGAGTTCTGAGTTCTGAGTTCTGAGTTCTGAGTTCTGAGTTCTGAGTTCCGAATTCTAAAATGCTGAATCCTTTACCGCTCCCTCATCCCTCATCCCTCATCTCTCCCTTGTTTTTGCGCCAAACTGCTGCGTGAGAATCTCTTGCAGAATGGGCTTGAGATCTTCACAGGGAATGCCTTTACGAACACAGGTGCCCAGGTGAGCATCTTTGCCGACTTTGCCACCCATATAGAGATCGACTCCTTCGACGGTGCGCCCGTCTTTGCGGACTTTGGTGCCCATCAGACCGATATCAGCAACCTGGGGCTGACCACAGGAGTTGGGGCAACCTGTCCAATGGATTCTCACCGGGTGCGGGCACTCGATTTCGGCTTCCAGTTCTTTGATCATTGCCACGGCTCGATTTTTGGTTTCGATCAGGGCAAAGTTGCAAAACTGGGAGCCAGTGCAAGACACCAACGCACGAGAAAGGTTTTCTGGCTGAGTCGAAAATCGCTGAACGATCGCTTCCTCTAACAGTGCCGTCAGTCGCGAATCGGGCACATTGGGAATGATGATGTTTTGCTCAACGGTAAGGCGAATCTCTCCACTGCCATAGACTTCAGCTAGACGAGCAATGTCAAACATGTCTGGAGCAAACAACCGACCCACAGGAACGTGTAAGCCGACATAGTTGAGTCCGGGTTGCTTTTGGGCGTAGACTCCAATGTGATCGCGCTTGTCCCAGAGAATCTCGTCTTTGGCGGCGGCGGGTTGCAATGTGTGGCCGATTTGAGTCTCAACTTGCGATCGAAACTTCTCAATCCCCCACTCGTCAATCAGCCACATCAAGCGGGATTTTTGACGATTGGCGCGCAGACCGTGATTGCGGTAGACAATCAAAATCGCTTCACACAAAGCCACCACATCACTCGGCGGCACCCAGACATTCATCGAAATCGCTGCCTCACACCGCTTGGCAGAGAAGAATCCTCCTACCAACACGTTGAAACCAAGCTCATCACCCTGATAGGCAGGCACAAAGGCAATGTCGTTGATCTCCGCATGGACAGAATTATCGCGACACCCGGCGATCGCAATGTTGAATTTACGCGGCAGATTCGTAAACGCAGGATTGCCAACACCGTTGCTTGTGATCATGTCCTGGACTTGTATCGCCAATTCACGAGTATCAATCAATTCATCAGCATCAATGCCAGCGACAGGCGATCCGGTAATATTGCGGACATTATCCATCCCGGATTGCACGCTGGTCAGCCCTGACTGTTCAAACTTGTTGAAAATATCGGGCAAATCTTCGATCCGCACCCCTCTAAGCTGAATGTTTTGGCGGGTTGTAATGTCTCCATTGCCATCTTCGCCATAGCGCTGTACGATTTCAGCCAGCGTCCGCATCTGTCCACTGGTGAGAATTCCAGTTGGAAACCGCATTCTCATCATGAACTTGCCGGGAGTCACCGGGCGAAAAAACACCCCTAGCCATTTGAGTCGGTGGTCACGATCGGTTTCGTCGATCGCTTCCCAGCCTACTTGAGCAAATTGTGCCAGGTCGGCCTTGACTGCAAGACCATCTTTCTCGGCTTTTAACTTCTCGAACTTATTGAGGGTCGCGGCTGATGAAATAGTGTCTGTCATGGAGGGTGCCTAGAAATAAAAAGTGTCCCAACCGAAACACGGGCAGACGATCGACGCACCTGAATAGAAGAACCTGCGGAAGGTTGGATGTGGGGTGCGAGAATCGGGGTTGCGATTGCTCTTGAAGGTTAAGTTAGGCGAGATTACAGAGGAAATTCGTATACGTAGTTACAAAATATTTCCATGTATGAATTTTCTGCATAACTGTGATGCGGAAGATGCATTTTTATTTTTTTGGATGCATTTCCCCCGTAGACTAGCGATGGCGCTGTCGATCGCTTTGAGTTATTGTGCACTCGTTCTAGTTCTGCTCCCGGCACATCAAGTAAACTGTCCGGTTTGTCTACAAGCAGAAGGGATTTAGGGAACAGCAGCTAGACTTGAACCCGATCGAAAACTTTATCGCTTTCTGGAGAACACATCATGGATCGTCGAACTTTTTTATCTTGGGTGAGTTTGGGCTGGGTGGCGAGTAGCTTGCCTGTGGCGATCGTGGCCTGTTCGTCTAATTCTCAAACCGAAGCAAAACCTACGGCGAGTCCGGGGGCGGATGGCTTTGTGAAGGTGGGGGCGGCGACCGATCTGGATAAGTCTGGGCAGATTTTGAATGAGCAATTTGCGGCGGGCCCGTTGCTAGTCGTTCGCAATCCATCTGACCCCAAGGCAGTTGTCGCCGTCAATCCGACCTGTCCTCATCAGGGCTGTTTGGTGACCTGGAAGACAGAGCGTAAGTCGTTTGCTTGTCCCTGTCATGCGTCTCAATTTGCGGCGGATGGCAAAGTATTACAGGGGCCGGCTGTCAAGGGATTGGCAATGTATGAGGCCAAGGTTGAAGGAGATTCTATTTTGGTGAAGGGAAAATAGGACGTTGAGTGGTTGTTTTGTAGGTCAACAAAAGCGCGTCTTCCACATTTGGTCTTCCACTTTTGATAGATGAACGATCGCGCCTCTCAAACCATCCTTAGGGAATACCGATTTGGGAGATTTGACTATGACAACGACTACCGATAGCGCTCGTGCTCTCAGCAACCTCGAATACGATTTGCTCACGGTTCTTCAAAATAAAGCTGAAGCGGTGAAGGCTTACGACACCTACATTCAAGATGCTCAAAGCATGAATTCTCAGCCCTGTGTTGAACTCTTTCAAAAATTGAAGGAAGAAGACATGCAAAAGGCTCAAGAAATTCGGCATCATCTACAACAAGTCATGCAAAACGGCAAAATGTAAGTTGTTAAATATAAGCTGTTGAATTCATTGAGCAAATTGTTTTAGAAAGACGCATCTTTTTTTAGATTGTGCGCTTTAGCTAAAAGACCCCTGACTTCTATAAGAAATTGGGGGTCTCATTTATTTGAGCGTTGGAATACTTTAAACTTTACTGTCTCAACTTGACGCACATTCCCTCTCTCCTCCAGCGATCGCACAGTTTGTCTGTGTAGTTAGTGTCGAAAAGTTTTAGTGCTTCAGCAACAGAGGTAAGCCGACGATGGGTTTTGAATGGAGTGCCGTTAGGATAGTCGGGCGATCGCCACACCTTCAGCGTGTATTGAGTATTGTTGTCATTCGCCCAGAGTTCAAATTCATAGCTGTGGGATCTCCCTGTTTGGCGATCGTAGTAACCCCCACTCCCATTGTTTGCCAGAAATTTGGCAGATGCAATTTGAGGCGTTGTAAACATCAATCCTAAAGCTAATATCGGCAATGCGACTTTTGCAAAACTCACCATAATTGACTGACTGATCCATCAAGTTTACCTCTCAGATATAGACAGGTTTTGCTACTTTCATCTCAGAGATTATGCGTGGTTCTTCGTAAATTTATGAGCGATCGACTTCGCTTCACACGCAGGATCAAAATCCGTAGAATCTGTCTAGAGGGGAACAGACAAGCTCGATCGAAATACGTTATCTTTCAGCCAAATGATAGTTAGGGAAAAAGTCCAGTGTTTCCTCTTAGCGATGACAATCCAACGCGGATCACGCCATATGTCACTTATGGTTTGATTGCAGCAAACATACTTGTCTTTCTATACGAATTGAGCCTGACTCCTCAGCAGTTAGAATCTTTCTTCTACACCTGGGCGGTTGTTCCTCGGCAATTGACGGCGAACTTTTCGGGGGCACCCATCGACGCGAGTGGGTTTCCAGAATGGGTGACGCTAATCACATCACAGTTTTTGCACGGCGGCTTTTTGCACATCATCGGCAATATGCTGTTTCTTTGGATTTTTGGCAACAACGTCGAAGATCAGTTAGGGCATGTCAAATATTTAATCTTTTACCTTGGCTGTGGCGTTTTGGCAGCGCTGTCACAGTGGTTTTTTTCATCAGGGTCGGCCGTGCCGTCATTAGGAGCCAGTGGGGCGATCGCTGGCGTAATGGGTGCCTACATTCTGCGCTTTCCCAAAGCCTCGATTCTCACACTGATTCCGCTAGGCTTCTTCTTTTGGACTTTTCGGATTCCAGCGGTCGCTTATTTAGGCATCTGGTTCTTTCAACAAGCATTGTATGGGATCGCCAGCCTGCAAGCAAAAACAAATATTGGTATGGAAAGCGGTGGAGTCGCCTACTGGGCCCACGCAGGCGGATTTGTGTTTGGGGCAATTTTGGGGCCGTTACTGGGACTGTTTTCTAACGATTCGAGGGCGCGATCGTACTAGGGAGGAGGGCGCTTTGTGAAGAGGGATGAGGGATGAAGGATGAGGGATGAATAGAGGTGGTTCTGTCCTTTATTCTGGGATGGTTTGTATCTGAGTCGTTTGATTTTGCGAAAACCCTTAAGCTGAGACTTCTTTGCGTGAGCAAAAGTCCTTTTTAGGGGTTTTTGACTTGAAGGGAGAGTGACTACTTCGTATCGTACTCTACAGAAAGTTATGGTTTGGGGTTGCAAGTGTTCATCACTGCATCTGATAATCAGACTATAGGGATGCTTATGTTCTGAGTTTTGGCTTGGGTGTGCTTCAGAAAAATGGATCAGTCAAAGGACGATCGTTTCGCTAATTTTTAGACAAGACTGCGCCGATTTTGACCCTGTTTAACTGTTCAGCAGAATTTATCAAAAGTGGGAGAAAGCTCGATCGACACGCTATATGATCAGCAAGGCTAGACGATCGTCAAACTTGACCAACTTGTTTGCCACCCAGTTTTTCATCAGTCCAGATTCCTATAATCTCAGCCTCAGCAACATCCTAGGAGCAGTATCACATGAGCGGTCTAATCAACCTCATCAAAAGCATTTTCGGCGGAATTCTTTCTTTTATCGGCGGACTGCTTGGCAGCAAAAAACCTGCCCTTGCTTCGGATAATGCTCCCAAAACTCGCAAGAGCGCCGGGTACTTTTTGGAGCTAGACGAAGCGGCCTCCGCCCCGATCACCCGCCTGCCCGACACTCAAAAAAACTCTGAGTCACCAAAGGCTTCTGAAACTCAAAAAGCTGCTGCCTCTGTTGCTGTAGCCGAAAAGCCCGAAGCCGCCCCGACTCCCACCAAACCTGCTGAAGAGGCTTCTAAAAAGAAAGCTTCTACAAAGGCATCAAATAACGGCACATCAGCGACCGCTACAGCCGTCCAAACTGCCCCTGTCGCAGTCGCCCCCAAAGAGCCACAGTCAGCCGAGTTTGCTACAAAGTATCTCGTTCCTACTAGCAATGGAGGCCGTCGTCGTCCCGGTGCGAACATGAATTCTTATCTAGACATGGCACGAAATATGAAAGCTGGAAACAACTAATTGATTAGTCAGTTTTTAGTACGTTCAACTTGATTTTTCTCATTAAAAAACATCCCAACCAGTCATCGATCGGGATGTTTTTTTGTGGTCGCTTTTCTTAGTAGGCTGCGTTCTGTCTTTCGTCAGCCTTTTGCAGGAACCACAGCGCATGAATCACACCCGGCACCCAACCCAACAGCGTCAGCAGAATATTGATAAACAGAGCGGAGCTAACCCCTGCTGTCAGAAAAACACCGATCGGAGGAACCAAAATAGCCAAAAGAATGCGAATGAATTTCATAGGATTTCTCTAACCAACTCAGCTTAATTTGTTCACTATTATTGTCTTGAATCTGTTAGGTCAGTCACCTCTCTCTAAGGGACGAAAAGGGGACGAGAAGAGTTAAAGGAGTCTGGACTTGAGATTCTAGACTTTGGATGCTGTGCTGTTAGCCTTTCATCTTTGGTCTAATGTCCGATCCCTAAGCCGACCCTCTGAGAAAAGCTAATCCACTATAAAGATGAAACGCTGGATTCCAGGGGCTGGAGTCTTGACCAAAAAGGTGAACGTGGGAGTTGAGCCGTTTGAGTAGAAGCGTGTGGTCGATCGCCGTCTCTCCAAATGTCTGAAACTCTAACCAGGCGGACTGTTGAGGAAGCTGATATTTGAGAAAGGCGATTAAATTATTCCAGTGAATGCGGTTGGTAGCCTGGTCGATCGCCACGGAATCTTTGGGAGGCGCAGAAAAGGCGATCCCCTGGTGAAATTGATAGTTCAAATCGCACAGCCGGAGAATGCAGCGACGCTTGGGAAGGTGTAGATCGCAGAGGTGGGCGTAGTCTTGAGTGGTCTGTTTTCGCTGCCGTTCGATCGTGCCTTTGCGAAGATCAGTATCGACGACTTGTTCAAAAATCGGTAGCATCCCTTCGACGCGCTGACTGACTTCTGACCAATCAAATTTGAGTGAGCCGATTTGCCCCTGTTCGTTTTGGCAGACGACGATCGCTTGAGGTTGGTATTCCTGAATATAGTGAACTTGAAAAACGGGCAGTTTTTGTAGCGCATCCACAGAAGCCCAAAATGCAGGAATTTCGGCGTTTCTCAGTTGTTGTCCATAATGTTGCAGTTCGCCGATCGCCCCGACTCGATACAGCCGCCAGCCGCGATTAGGAATCTGCATTCGGGCGGTGTAAGCGTCTAGTTTCATGATGCGTGCTAGATTTTGAGCCGCAGAGGATCTGGCATCGCTGGGCATGGATTCCAAAACGAGAATTCCTGGTTCAGCGTTTTCGGGGTCGGCGGTGGCTTGGGCAATGGCTTGTTTGTGTTCTGTCTGGGCAATCTCATCAAGTCGTTGAATTCCCTGTCGCGCCTGAGTCACCAGTTTGGGATTTGTCCCGTCGCGCAACAGATGACGATAAATTTCGCCTGCCGCTTCTCGTTTGCCAGAGATTTCATAGAGTCTTGCTTTGTAAAACTGCCCCCAGACATTTTGAGGCGACTCCTGCAAGAATTCTTTGAGCAGTTTGGCGGCGGCGCGGTAATCTTGGCGATCGAAGGCGGCGGCGATTTGTTCGAGCAGCATGATGGAGGGATGAGGGATGAGGGAGGGCTTGCCCCGCATTGGCGAGGAGGGATGAAACAGGAACTGATTTGCAACACTACTTTGAATTCTAATGTGCCAGTTTAGTCTTCATTCGTTCTTTCGAGTGATCCTGCAATCAGAGAAAGGGCGACGATCGGAGCGGTGACGGCTCTAAGAATGCGACGGCCGAGGGAGATGGGCTGGTAGTTTGCGGCGATCGCTTGCTCGATTTCCAGGTCTGTCCAACCGCCTTCGGGGCCGATTGCCAGCGTGATTGCAGAAAAATTTTGTTCTAGCAAGACATCCAGTAGATGGGGAGAGGAGCCTCTGGCTAGACAGATAAAGCGGCGATCGTCGGATTTTTCGGACAGGCGATTACTCAAGGAGACGGGTTCTAAGATCGTGGGGACGACTTGCCGTTCGGATTGTTCTGCGGCTTCTTGAGCAATGCGTCGCCAGCGGTCTAGCTTGTTGGGGCTGGGGTTGAGAAGTGTCCGATCGCTGATCACAGGCGCGATGCAGGTTACGCCCAATTCGGTGGCTTGCCGAACAACATCATCAAATCCATTGCCTTTAGGAAGTGCCAGAACCAATGTGACAGAAATGGAAAGCTCTGATTTTGTAACGATCGCTTCCAAAATTTTTGCTTGGTCGGATTCCAGTTCAGCCAGCCAGCCGTTTCCTTGTCCGTCCATTGCGATGAATTGATCGCCCGATCGCAGTCGCAATACTCGACTCAAATAATGCTGTTGGTCGGCATTCAACAAAATCTGAGGCGGATTGAATTGATCGGAGGCAATGACCAGCCGTTGTAGTTGAGCCAATTTATTTCTCTACTCGCGATCGTTCCTCAAAAAAGTCTCGAATTCTTCTAAAGTTTGACTGACTCCAACTATTTTGGCACGCTTGACGAATTGAGGAATGATTTGTGAAATCGCAATGTTTGAAAAGGTTGGACTCACTTCAGACTCGATATATTCGTCTGCTTGAAACACATTAATTTTGAGAATTCCTTTGGCAAAAATCCATAACTCTGGCACTTCTAGCGCTTTGTAGGCAGCGATTTCGGTCTTTGAAGTGCCATCTGTTTCGATCGCTAAATCAGGAGGCGGATCGACAGATAAATCTAATCGATCTTTACCAATCACGGCTCTGTAATTTTGAATATAAAAACAATCATCGGGTTCGATTCCGACCGCCATTCCTGCACGTTTAAAGATGGAAGATCCCAGAGATTCCCACGGTCTTTTTTGGGTCTTCAAAATGGCTTTGACCAAATCAGCAATTAGCACTTTTGATCGCTCATGTTCTGGCAGGGGAGCCATAATCTCTAAGATTTGATTGGCATAGGCGATATGTGACGATCGATGCTCTCCAAGGTTCGCCAAAATTGCTTCAAACTCTTGCCAAGAGACAGGCTGAAGCGTTACTTTTTGCCCTGGTTCTAGATAGAGATTGATTGGAGTAGCTAACATGTTTGCTCACCCAATGTTTAAAGCTGAAGGGATTTTGAAGGGCGATCGACCACCGATAAAATTGGAAATCAACTGGATTAACGTGAATTCGATAGAGGTTTTTCGCTGCGGTTGTGAATCGAGGCAGCCCCCTAAATCCCCCACGAGTGAGGGACTTTGAACCCAAGATCTTGTCTGAAAGTCCCCCAATTTTGGGGGGTTGGGGGGCAGAAGCGCTGAAGAACGAAGCAAAAAAACCTCATCGAATTCACGTTGGATTAATGTGAGTTACATCAAGTTCTTTCGCTTCGATGTGGAGAGCTTCTGACCCCCAATTTTGGGAGACTTCCGGATAAGAGTTTCGACTCAGAGTCTCTTACGTGTGGGGGATTTAGGGGGCTGCTAATTGATCGCGATCTAAGACTCGATCGGCGGCAAATAAGCGTCTAACGCCTCAGCAACCAGTTGAGTAATCGGTTTGTTTTGCTGGACAGAGGTTTGCTGAAGACGGAGATAAACTTCGCGCTGGATGCTGACTCGTGGAATTCGATTGCGTTTGGGCTTGGCAAGAACTTCCTCAGACATCTCCTGGGCCACGACGGTATCTTCTACAGAATCTTCGGCGGCGGATTCTAGAGACGTTTCTGCCACAGCCGTATCTTCGAGTGAATTTTCAATCATGGGTTCTGAAAGTTGGTAACTGCTGACAAATTGACGAATCTGATCGAAACCGAGGCGATCGCAAAAATCACCAAAGCTTTCTCCCAAACTACGCGATTTCTTGAATAACACAAAAATGGGTTCTAGCTCAGTTTCTAGATTATCAATGTGCAGCTTTTCGATGTAGGTTTGTGACAGTCGCGTTTGGTTGGGCGCAGCGCCAAGCCAAATTTGATAAGTGTCTGGGCCGTTGCCAACAAATCCCAGTTCTGCGAGGTAGGGGCGGGCGCAACCATTGGGGCAACCTGTCATGCGAATGATGAAATGCTCGTCGGGAAGCCCAACTTTGGTGAGGAGCGATCGAATCCGTCCCAAAATGCTGGGGATGACTCGTTCTGATTCCGCCGTCGCCAGTCCGCAAGTGGGCAAAGCAGGACAAGCCATCGAGTAGCGGACTAAAGGATCAATCTCTTCGACAGACTTGATGCCGCAGCGAGTCAGAATGGCTTGAATTTCGTCCTTTTGAGCGGGGTCGATTTCGTAAAAAATCAGGTTTTGGCTGGGCGTGACCAACATTGGCAAATTGTATGTCTCAACAATCTCGCGCAGTGCCGTCTTGAGCTGAAATGATCCTTCGTTTTTGACGCGACCGTTTTCAACCGAAATGCCCACAAACAGCTTGCCGTCTCCCTGTTCTTGCCAGCCGAGAAAGTCGAGATACTCAAATTTGGGCAGAGGTTTGAATGGCTCCAGCTTTTTACCAAAGTATTCTTCGACCTTGGCGCGAAACTTTTCGACTCCCCAATCTTCGATCAGATACTTCATGCGGGCGTGACGACGATCGCTGCGATCGCCATAATCTCGTTGAGTCGCGACGATCGCTTTGACGGCATCATACACATCGTCTTTGGCGACATAGCCAATCTCATCCGCAATCCGAGGAAAGGTTTCTTCTTTGTTGTGGGTTTTTCCCAATCCGCCACCCGCAAAGATGTTGAAGCCTTCGAGTTCGCCCTGATCGTTGGTGATGACGACGAGACTGACATCTTGAGAATACAAATCGACCGAGTTATCACCAGGCACCGTCACCGCAATTTTGAATTTGCGAGGCATGTAATGTTTGCCATAAATCGGTTCGGGGTTGTCGTGAACGATCGTTCCAGTCCCATTTTTTTGACGCGCCGCGACGACTTCAGGATTCTCTTCGGCTGAAATAAATTTCTCACCATCTAGCCAAATTTCGTAATAAGCGCCTGTTTGAGGAGTCAACAAATCGGCAATTCGATGCGAATACTCGTAGGCAAACTGGTACTCAGGACGATTTCTAAAGGGAGCCGGAGGAGCCATGACGTTACGATTGACATCGCCACAAGCGCCCAGTGTATTCCCCAAGTTGCGAACGATCGCGGCGATCGCTGCCTTCAAATTCTTCTTGAGAATGCCGTGAAGCTGGAACCCTTGGCGTGTCGTAGCTCGAATCGTCTGATTGCCGTACTCGTTGGCAATATCATCCAACGCTAGATAAAGCTGAGGAGGAATAAAGCCACCCGGACTGCGGGTTCTGAGCATCATTTGATAGTCTTTTTCTTGCCCCTTCACCCGATTGTCGCGGTTGTCTTGCTGGTAGGAGCCGTGAAACTTGAGGATCTGGATGGCATCCTCGGTGAAATGGGTCGTGTCGAGGAGAAGTTCAGACGCGACGGGTTCCCGCAAAAAGTCACTGCGATCTTTGAGTCCTTCGACTTTAGAAAGCTTGCGGGCGGTGGAATTGGGTGTCGAAGATAGTACCATTGCGCTGCGATCGTGAGGAGGTAGGTTGAGACAGGAATGGGCAACGAGTCTGCTGGCTTTCGCTCACTCATCACCCATGATTAAAAATTTTTGTTTCCCAGTATATCGGTCGGAATTCTGAGGAATCACTTTATCCTATCATCGCACTCTACTTTATCGGGTGATCGAGTCGAAATGGCGATCGCGCTAAATGATTTAAGACTAATTCTGGTTCTCTAGCTGTAAATCGACCGCTGGGGGTATGACGGGAGCGATCGGGCTTTATCCAAATCGTTCTTGGTAGGAACCATCTCGTAGACAATTTCAAATTCGCCATCTGGGTCAAGGGTTTGAATTGCTTTCAAATATTCTTCCGCGTGGGGATGACGACGAAATCTCTCCATAAATTGACGCTGAAAATTGGGCAGGCGACGATAAATCACCCACGGCTTGAGCGAGTCTTGATAACTCATATTTTGGAGGCCATGAAAAATAGTTGAACTCTCTGACAATAAAAAACCCCTGAGTTGGGGTCAAGAGTTTTGGATGAGAGTTTCCAGTAAAAACTTGGAGAATAGTGCAATAATAAATTTTATGAATCTTCTAGCTGTTGCAAGACGGCCTGAAAGATTTCGCGTTGACTCCTTCCGCCTTCCTCTAGCATTCGTTTGATAGTCATGGCATAGCCCAGAGTATTTTCGTATTGGTCAGGCATCCCAGGGAAATCGACTCCTGAACCCCAGCGCTCAACCGTGTCTTCTTCTAAGCCGATCACGCGGGAAAGGAGTTTTACGCATTGTGTACGGTAACCTCTGGCTTTCTCGTCTTCTTCACTGACGTTGAACCACAGGCGGCAAAATTGTCTCGGCTTCATCTTGTTCGGCAAATCATGCGGACTAAACGATGATCTACCTGTACCCTTTAACCTCAAGATTGGATACCTGCTTAGTGGAAGGATTAAGGCTAACTTATCACAAATCTTGAAGCAGTTTGATGGAAGTATTCCAGCATTAATATAAAATCTTTTCGTTCGCGTTATCGTAATATCAGTTGAAGAATCAGAGAGGCAAGCAGCATGTTTCAAGCTTCGCCAAAGTTCATAAGTTTTGAGGAGTTTGTAGCGTGGTATCCCGATGGAGAAGGGCGCTACGAGCTTTACAGAGGAGGCGTAATTGAGATGTTGCCAGCAGGTGATCACGAAGAAGTGACCGCATTCGCCACTCGCAAGCTGATTTTTGAAATCGATCACCTCAATTTGCCCTACATCATTCCCAGAACCTACCTTGTGAAGCCTCCCGGTGAGGACACTGGCTATCAACCAGATATTCTTGTTTTGGACAAGGCAGCGCTTGAAGACGAGCCACGCTGGAAAAAATCATCGACGATCGAACAGGGCAAATCGATCAAACTCGCCGTAGAAGTGGTCAGCACCAACTGGGGCACCGACTATGGGCGTAAGGTGACCGACTACGAGCAAATGGGCATTCCTGAGTATTGGATTGTCGATTTCAAAGGACTGGGCGCAAAGCGATATATTGGCTCTCCCAAACAGCCGACCCTCTCGGTTTATCAGCTAGTTGAAAATGAGTATCAAGTGCAACAATTTCGAGGAAAAGACCGAATAATTTCCGATACCTTTCCAGAATTAACATTAACCGCAGCACAAATTTTCTCAATAGAAACTTAGACAAAATGTCGCTTTTCTAAATGCCTGCTTTTAAGATCTCTTCAGCCGTTAACTGCAAATTTTGAAGAATTTCAAGCTGAGATTGAACTCGATCGCTCCCTCGAAATTCCTTTATTTCATAAGCTCCATTCATTAGTTCACAGACCGACACCACCTGAGTTTCGGGATCAATAATCCAATATTCAGGAATGGCGATCGCCTCATATTGTCCAAGTTTTGCAATGTAATCACGGTCTCGCTGCAAGTCGCCAGGGCTAACCACTTCAACCACCAACAAAGGAGGAGCCATTGACAGACGAATGGTATTGCGCCGCTCCAGTTGTGCAATGTGTTCCTCACGAATAATGGTCAGGTCTGGAAATCGATTCCGAGGTTCACCCATCACTTCAACTTCTAAACCATGAGGTCTAACTCTCAGATATCCTACGATCGCAGCAAGTTGAATTGTCAGAAAAACTGCAATCCCAACATTAAATCCTGACTCTGGCGGCACTTCAATTAACTCCCCATTGAATAATTCATACACATTGTCCGTTCCATCGTCGTAGCCAAGATATTCCTCAAAACTTGAAAACCTTTGCTTAGTTTGAGTCATATTCGCTTTATCCAGGTGATGTTTGTGACTTACTAAATCCTACTCGTTAATAGGAGGTTTGTTTGCTGGCGATCGGCATTCTCCAACCTGTCCCAAAAGCACGATCGGTAATCTTAATTCCGGGAGGAGCCTGACGACGTTTGAATTCTGCAATGGTAACCAGTCTAACTACGCGATCGACCACCGTTGCATCATGTCCAGCAGCGATAATTTCTGTGGCAGATTGATGTTGATGAATGAAGCGATCGAGAATATCATCTAACACTTCATAAGGCGGTAAAGAATCCTGATCGACCTGTCCAGGTTTCAATTCGGCGCTGGGTGGTTTAGTCAAAATGTTGGTAGGAATTAGTTCCGATGAACTTCGACAATTGAGCCATTCACAAATTGAATACACTCGCGTTTTAGGGACATCAGCGATCGCCGCCAATCCCCCATTCATATCGCCATAAAGCGTGCAATAACCCACCGCCATCTCAGATTTGTTGCCTGTCGAAATCAATAGATACCCAAATTTATTCGCAATTGCCATTAACAAAGTGCCACGAATTCTGGATTGAATATTCTCTTCGGCAACACCAAACGACGTTCCAGCAAAGAGTTCTTCTAGCGTTTGATCGTAAGCATTCATCAACTGTTCAATCGGGAGTTTTTGAGTTTGAATTCCCAAATTTTTTGCTAACGCTAACGCATCTCCGACTGAGTGATCAGAACTATAAGGCGACGGCATCAAAATTCCCAACACATTTTCGGCACCGAGGGCAGAGGCCGCGATCGCCGCCACCAATGCGGAATCAATCCCACCACTCAAGCCCAAAACTACTTTAGAAAAACCACACTTTCGCGCATAATCTCGCACACCCAACACCAAAGCCGACCAAATTTCAGCCTCATCACAGTCAGGTTCAAGCGCGATCGAACTCGGCGAAAAATCTCGCTTTTCAAAATCGTAATCAACCGTCACAAAATCAGCCTCAAATCCAAGAGCGCGACAGATTAAATTGCCTTGGCGATCGACAACTACACTACTCCCATCAAAAATTAAATCATCATTTCCGCCGACTTGATTAGCATAGATCATCGGCTGATTAAATCGAATTGCACCATGCTTCAACATCGATTCGCGTAATTTTTGCTTGCCAACTGTATAAGGCGAAGCAGATAGATTGATCGTAAAATCAACGCCTCTTTGAGCGAGGTCAGCGATCGGATTCAAGTTATAAGTTCGTTTGCCCCAAAACTCTTCGTCATTCCAAAGATCTTCACAGATTGTCACGCCGATATGAATAGACGTTGACCCTAAATCTAATGTGAAATGATTCGCTTCATTGCCTGGTTCAAAGTAGCGATCTTCGTCGAATACGTCGTAAGTTGGCAGCAATCTTTTGTGAAAAATCTGTCGAATCTTTCCCTGTTCTAAAAGTGCAACACTGTTAAAAAGAGGCTTTCCTCCGGTTGTTAGCGATCGCACGTTCAAATCCACCGTTCCCACCAAAACTGCCAATCCAGACGGCAATTGTGTCGCCAGTTTAAGCAACGTTTTAGACATTTCTTCCACAAAGCTCGGATTGAGCAACAAATCACGAGGCGGATAGCCACAAAGAGAAAGTTCAGGCGTTAATAAAAGCCTTGCGCCTTCGTTAGATGCCTGATGTGCAGCGTCTAAAATTCGTTGGGCGTTGCCTTTGAGATCACCGATCGTGGGGTTGAGTTGAGCGATCGCAACTTTCATCAAATATCTCCTTGTAAATTTTGGGCGATCGCTGTAATTTGTGCTTTGAGGGTTGGTAAATCTTGCTTAATAACTTCCCAAACTTCATCTAAATCAACGCAGATGTAATCATGGATCAAAACACTTCCTATCCTTTCAATATTTCTCAATGCATCATCAAAGTAAACGCCTTCAGCCTTATTTATTAGATGTTTCACTGCTTTGCTAATAACTTCAAGATTACAAATTACCGCATCTTGAATTATTTGAGTATTCAAGAACACTTCTCGCCCTTCCAACGTGTAAAATTCAATGCGAGAAATTCCCTCTAAAATATCACTTAAGTAAAGACAGCGTTCTCTCATAAACCGATTCTCACTTTTCGTTCTAACTTTGCTTTAAATAAACACTAATGGCTTGTCCTTTAAAGGCGCAAAAGCTTCGGCATCAAAGCGATATAGACTGGCTGGACGGCCTGCTCCGCGTGAAACTTTGATTCCGGTATCGCAGAGAAAACCTAGCTTGAGAAGGCGCGATCGAAAGTTTGAATAATCCGAAAAATTCTCACCCAAAACGGTTGTATAAAGTTGATAAAGATCGCTCAACGTAAACACTTCTGGCAACACATCAAACGCCACTGGACTGTACTCCAATTTATTTTTGAGGCGATGATGTCCATATTCCAAAATCGTATTGTGATCAAACGCCAACTGCGGCAACTGATCCAACGGATACCAGGCAATCCCACTCACACCATCCGCAATCAGTTCAGCTTCGGCAAACCGGACTAACGCAAAATAGCTCACCGACAAATAACGCACCCCATAGCTGTCATCAGCTTCACGCGGATCGCGATTTGGCCCGCCAAAGGTATACAACTGCTCTAGATAAAGATTTCGAGCGCGAATCTTTTCCGACAAAATTCGATAAGCTGCTTTCTCCAGCGATTCTCCTCGACGCACCAGCGTTCCGGGCAAACTCCAGCGATCGAGAAACGGCTCCTCCTGACGCATCACCAACAAAACCAACAGCCGATTTTGCGCCGTATCGACCGAAAAAATGGCGTTATCGACTCCAACCCTAAAATCTGCAAGTGCCTCACCTTTTAATGGATGGGCAGTTTTTCTCTGCGTGCGTGACATCCGTACAGTTGCTCCCGATCGATATAGTCTTGAATCGGCGGGGTGACGCTCTCAGTCTCTCCCTGCTCACGATAGGCGGTCGAGGAAACATCTGGGGCACTGAGATCAGCGATCGTCACATCGGCTCCCATCTGTCTCAAACGGTTTAGATCCTGGCTCACGAGAGAATATCCAGGTCGCGGCACCACCAATAGTTTCACCTGTTTCAGCAGATCTTCGACGCGAAACCACTGAGGTAATTGACTCACCAAATCGGCACCAATGACGAGCGTAAATTCTGCCCCGTTCCAGTGCTGTTGGGCGCGTTCTACGGTGATCAGCGATCGCGGACTGCTCAATTCTGGATAAACCTGTACATTTTGCCTGGGCAAATCCAACTCATGAAGCCTGGGCAAATCCAATTGATGAAGCCTGGGCAAATCCAATTCATGAATCAACAACCGCAGCATCGCCGTCCGATGTTCCAATGCAGTCTGATGCGATTTGAACGGATTGTCAGAAGCCCAAACCGCCACTTCATCAAAGCGATGAGACAGCCACCTCAAAATGGTCAAATGCCCCGTGGTAGGTGGGTCAGCGCTAGTTCCAAAAAGAGCAATTTGCTGCATGGAGGGGAGGATGAGGGATGAGGGATGACAGGAAGTGCTAGGGATGCTTTCGGGTTGTTTCGATGAGATGGGACAGGGAGCCAGAAAGGGTTAGAGGAATAGAATTTGGTTGATTGATGTCACGGGTTTCAGGTGGCAAGCTGATCACAGAAGCAGCCGTACGGTGGGCGATCGTTCCCAAATTTTCCAACTCTTGCAAACGCTGTCCCTGTTTGACTACAAGCTGCATCAGCGGTTGTTCTGAGGCGATCGGTGATTCGTTAACCAAACCTAGACGATCGCTCACCACCCTTCCATTCTCAACCTGCCGAAAAATCTGCTTGCGTCCAGGATACGTGATTTTTCCAGGCGACTCCTTCATCACGGGAATATCATCAATTTCGACCAGTTTATAAACTCCATTCACGGGCGCACCTGTCACCAACTGAGTTCCCAACCCATAGCCATCAATACAGGCACCTGCGGCTTTGAATTCGGCAATCTTCCACTCATCCAGGTCGCCGCTGGCAAAGATCGGAACGCCGGGTAACAATTCGCGCACCTGCTGAGACAGAGAAACCAAATCGCCCGAATCGATACGAATGCCTGCCAAATCAAGTTCGCCCTTTCTAAAAGGTTCAGATAGCTGACGGGCGGCGGCGATCGTGTCATAGGTATCAATCAACAACGGCGCACCCGGAAAGTAGCGATGAAAGGCGGTAAACGCATCTGACTCACTGCCCGCAATGGCACTCAACGCCATCACCAGCGCGTGGGCCATCGTCCCCGTCGGATTACGCCCCAGTTTCACCGCAGCCAATACATTGGACGTTGCATCAAACCCCGCCGCCAAAGCCGCACGAGCCGCCCAGAGAGAAGCCTGCGGACTGAATGCCCGACGAGTGCCAAACTCTAAAAGGGTTGCTTGTGATCCGGCGATGTCTCGCGATCGCGCCGCACGAGTCGCAATCAACGTCTGATAATTCAGGGTATTCAATAAATAGGTTTCGACCAGTTGGGCTTGCCAAAGTGGGGCTTCAATTCGCAGCAAAGGTTCGTTTGCAAAGACAGCCGTTCCTTCAGAAACCGCCCACACGTCTCCCGTAAAACGAGCCGCTCTCAACAGCGTCCAAAACCGTTCTGGAACCTGATCAAACATGCCCGTAGCTCGCAGTGCATCAATTTGTTGAGAGCTAAAGTGCAGTTTTTCTAAGTAATCCAGCGCTTGAGCCAAACCCATCGCAATCAAGTAGCCAAACTTAGCAGGTAAACGCCTGACAGTCAGTTCAAAGCTGGCTCGGCGCTGATCGAGGTTTTCGCCCACGTAGCAAGCTGCCATTGTCAACTGATATAGGTCAGTCAAAAGGCTGTAGTCATGGGAGGCGATCGTTAATTCCGCGTCTTCCACCCGTTTCTCCTTAAGTGAATGAGGGTTGTTTTTGGGCTACGGAGGCTCATAGGGCACTAGAAAAACTCTGTTGAAGCCATTCCATAATTATAGTTAAAAAAACCAAAAATCAATAGGCGAAGGTGCAGAAAACTACAAAATGGTTGAGTAAAAAACCTGGAGAAGGCGAAATATACGGCGACTTAGCCCTTCTAAGCGACTCTGTTTATAGTACTTTCTATCAAAACCTCTGGCGATCGCACCAAAAAGGAATCGTAGGAGGAGTATAGAGAAATCACATTAGAAACTGATAGAAATTTAGGCACAAACTTATTGTCTTTAAAGAACGACCCCTTGCAGGTAACTCGAAGAAATCGCTCCTCTCAAATCAGGCTCAAAGCAGCAATTTTTTTGATTGAAATATTAAGAACTAATTGCAAAGCTCGACTCAAGCAAGCCTATTTGTTTTATTTCAGAAACAAAACTCATCCAAAAATATCGAAATATAAACAACTCTCTGAGACGAGTCGATAAACGTAAATAAATAATGTATTTGCGTCCAAATTGAACCGAAATTCATCATAATCAATCACATAGGATCAAGACCACTCAGGATACACAACTCGCTTCAAGCTCACATCCAATCAACCTGTTCAGAGGTGAATTTTATGAGCCTTCCTAAAGTGATTGATGACGTTGTTTCGTACATTTCTGGTGCCATGTCTCGCATTTTTGGCCCCACCGATGACTCTTATCCCGAAACCGGAGTACAACCCTATCAAGGAGATTACAAACACCCCAAAAAGCATCGCTCAGACTGATGAACGTTGAATCTCGTTTGCTCCTAGTTTGTGTCATTCAATTCGGTAGGGAAGAATCAGACTTCTCTGCCGATTTTTTTGCCTTCATAACCTGCTCTTTCCAGTCCCATATCGATTTGACTAAGGGGTCATACCCCTCACTTGGGTGTCCGCTAGACCTCTAACAAAACTGCCTCACAAATCGTTTGAACGCCAGATGAGATGGTATAAGGTCTACAGTCCGTCGTCTTTAGGTTTGGGGTCAACGATGACTGAACTCGACTTTGTGCTTCTTACGGTCTATCTGCTATGCGTCACTTATGTTCTGTACCAAATTGTAGACTCGTTTAACGATGAGTTTCATATCGCCCTAGACGACGACGAACTTAAACAGCACCTTGCCGCTCACAATCTCTCAGAGATCCTTGGCGTTAGCTTCAAATTTGACTCGCACTACGAATTTCACACGCTAAAACAACTCGCCATCAGCATCAACAACAAATCCCAGGATCACCCCATCTACATCGATTGGGACTACTGCTCAATGACGGATCTCGATGGTCGATCGCGCCGTGTCACCCGCCTGCCCCCTGGCACCACCCTCGATCTTTCACAAACCCAAGTGTTTAGTGTCATCGCCCCCGGCAGAACGCTCAAAGAAGCGATCGTCGCTGAAGACATGCTCACTCGCAAAGGCGACGATGGCGCAATGGACATCGCCAAAACCATCATTAATCTGGAGAAGCCAGACCCCAAAAAATCTACAGAAGCCCAGCGAAAACGCTACAAAAACTTCATGGAGATGAAGGAACCTGTAAAATTTTCCCTTTATCTGACCATGCGTCTGACTGGCCCCAACACTATCTCCCCCACGGGCGATCGCACCCAGGTCATCTGCACCTTTACCCTCACCAAACTCGACTGGACAGCCGGCCTCCCTTGGAACCCTCGCAAAAAGTAATCGTTCACCAACTCCGACTAAACTGGAAAATGGAGAAGAGTCAGGGTAGGCAGTTGCGGACGCGGTAGAAGTTTTTTACCCGTCTGAGGAAAGTCCGGACTCCCCAAAGACCAGACCTGCTGGGTAATTCCCAGTGCGAGCGATCGTGAGGATAGTGCCACAGAAAAATACCGCCAGTTGTCAGGCTGAAGGTCAAAGGTAGACGGAAGAACTACAAATTCATCCCTCATCCCTCATCCCTCATCCTTCTCATTGGTAAGGGTGCAAAGGTGCGGTAAGAGCGTACCAGCAGTATCGAGAGGTGCTGGCTCGGTAAACCCCGGTTGGGAGCAAGGTCGAAGGAACAATGGTTGGTCTTTTTCCAGTTCCGAGCTGTCAGAAGGAAACTTTTGGGAGCGCATCCGCTTGAGGCATTTGGCAACAGATGTCCCAGATAGATAACTGCCCTCTGAATGTTTTGCATTCGTGTTTTGCATTCGTGCTTGCATTCAAAGAACAGAACCCGGCTTATGACTGGCTCTTCTCCACTTTGTCGCGACAGTCCGACTTGAGACCATTGCGTTGATCACTTGGGAGCTTTCTATCAAAGAAGTCGCACATTGCGTAAATTTCCCAAATTTAGCCCCATAGCGTCTCGTCGATGTCTGTAATGCCCACCCGACCTTGGGTTAACTTCTTTTGTGGAAATCGCCTTAGAGCCGTTTTTGATTGAATTCACTCCACCCTTTCTTGACCTTTCCATCAACTGCCGCGAAAACTGCTACAAAGCGATCGCCCAAACTTTTTCACCAATCCGCAATTTTCAAGCAGAAATTTAATTTATGTAGATTCCGCAAAGTGGCTGTCGCGATTCGACAAGATGCCTGGAACCTGACTTACGATGAAATCATCAGGAAGTCTACCTTATTCCAGAGGATCGCTGTGCCTACAGATCTGTAGGATAAGCCCGTGAACAGTCAGATTACTACCCTCATCCCCTCCCAACGGTCGGAAGTTGCCCTCACTTCTGAACCCCTTCTAGCGATCAGCGAACAAAAAAAGAGTGGACTGATTCTCTGCAAAGAGTTTCATGCTGAGTTTGCCGGCCCCGGCGCGGCCGTCAGCAGTTTGGCGGAGCAGTGTTACCAAGCTGTGATTGCGATCGGCTCCCCAGAACTGTTGCCCCTCCACACCCTTGAAGGTCGTCGCAGAGCCTATGGGCGGCGCATTCAATGGGGACGCTGGCTCCACAAAATTGTCGAACATCCCGATCCAGCGATGAGAGCCGAGAGACTGCTGGCCGGGTTTGAAGAATTCTTTGGGCGGCAGGTTGTTATTAGCTTACCGAGTGAGGTCTTGGCGCTTTTGGCGGGGGTGTTTCCGGGGACGATCGAGCAAGTTCGTCTTCAGCATTGGCATCTGGGCAAGCTAGAATCGACGGCTTTTTTGCCCACCTCTGATCAGCTAAAAGTTACTACGATTACGCTGGATGCAGCGACGCGAGAAACCTGTGAAGTTCCCCTGTTGACAACGGCGACGATCGGCGAGATTTGCCGCACCTATGAGTTTCTCCGCTCTGCTTGAAAGTAAAAAATGGGCGGTTGGGATGAGGCGTAAGGAGTAGGGTAGAAGAAGACTGTTCTCTCTACACTTGATCGAAGGATGACCTTACACTATCCGCGCCGTCAGCAACAGTTACAAACCCTATTACAACGATTGGGCGTGCTTGAGCAGGCTGCGATTCGCTGGGAGCTGCTAGACCTGGCCCTAACGCACTCGACTGTTTCTGCTGAGGCCAACTATGAGCAGCTTGAATTCGTCGGGGATGCCGTGGTTAAACTGGCGGCGGCTGAGTTTTTACTTGAAACCTATCCCAATCTTAAGGTTGGCGAATTTACCGCAATGCGATCGGTTCTGGTCAGCGATCGTGTTCTCGCTTTGATTGCTGATGAATATGGGTTCGATCGCTATTTGCTGGTTTCTGCGAGTGCGATGGCGGATCAGGCCGGCAAAGAATCTCGTCTCGCAGACTCTCTAGAAGCCGTTCTTGCAGCCCTTTATCTGAGTACTCATACGCTACAGCTAGTTCGCCCGTGGCTCGATCGTCATTTTGAACCCTTATCTGCTGAGATTTTGGCAGACCCGGCGCGGCAAAACTACAAAGCTGCCCTACAAAGTTGGACTCAAGGGCGTCAAAAAGTCTTACCTGAATATCGCACCCAGGAATCTGGGAAAACTCACAACGATCCCGAACGATTTACTTCAGAAGTTTGGCTTCAGGGAAAATGTCTGGGCAGAGGGATGGGGCGATCGCGCAAAGCCGCAGAACAGGCGGCTGCCCAGGTCGCTTTTGTGTCCCTGAGTCAAGAAACGGAGTCCGTTTGAGGGCTGAATGGGAACCGCTCAAAACTCAGAACGTTAGGAAAATCAATGTCACATCAAACGAGAATTGCAGTCTTTGGCGTGGGTCGGTGGGGTGTGCATCTGTTGCGAAATTTTTTGCAGAATCCTCGATCGCAGGTAGTGGCAGTGGTCGATCCGCAAGCTGAGAGTCTGGCGGCGGCGACCCAAAAGTTTGATCTAGACAAGCGAACTTTGCTGACAACTGACTGGCGAGAGGTGATGGACTTGGACAGGGTGGAAGGGGTGGCGATCGCAACTCCGGCCGTCACCCACTACCCGATGATTACAGCCGCTCTCAAGCAGGGCTTTCACGTTTTAGCAGAAAAGCCTTTGACCCTGAAGGTCGAGGAATCGTTACAGCTTTGTCGTCTAGCCGCCCAACAGCAACGGCAACTGGTGATCGATCACACCTATCTGTTTCATCCCGCAGTGCTAACTGGAAAGGACGCGATCCAAAGGTTGGGCAATTTGCGCTACGGGTATGCGGCTCGGACTCATCTCAGCCCGGTGCGACAAGATGTAGACGCTTTGTGGGATCTGGCGATTCACGATATTGCGATTCTCAACTATTGGCTAGGAGAACTGCCCTGTGAAGTGCAGGCAAAGGGTCAGGTTTGGCTTCAGCCTCAGTTGGGGCTGCCTGATTTTTCTCAAGGGTTGGCGGATGTGGTTTGGGCGACGCTCACTTACCCCAGTGGTTTTCGCGCAACGCTTCATCTCAGTTGGCTCAATCCTGACAAACAGCGGCGCATCAGTCTGGTCGGCAGTCAGGGGGCGTTAATTTTTGATGAACTGGCAGCCGATCCCCTATGTCTGCATTGTGGACAGTTTGAGAAAAAGGGGCCGCACTTTATCCCAGTTGACCAACGCCGTGAACGTTTGAATCTGCCGCCTGGTGAGCCACTCCAGCAAGTCTGTGACCATTTTTTGACCTGTGTCCAACAAAATCAGCCTTCTCAAATTTCTTCGGGGTGGTTAGGGGCAGAACTGGTGCAAATTTTGAGCGCTTTATCGGAGTCGATGCGGCAAGAAGGAGCGGCGATCGTCCTCCAGCCCTTCAGTCGGCAGTAAAGGCCTAATGTGGCGTGAATTCGATGAGAGTTTTTTCGCTTCGTTGTTCACAGCTTCTGCCCCCATCCCCCAACTCTGGGGTACAGGGTGGTTTCGTACACCAAAAGGAAAACCCAGAAGCCTAATTTTTCAGTCTCTGCGAACACTTTGTGGCGCGTAGCGTTCGTAACTTTGAGCGAACCTCAACGAAGGAATCAAAAATCCTCACTATTTTTTCTTGTATGAAACCACCCTGCTCGCTATCCCCCTCGCCACGCCTGGTGCCGAGAATGATGAACCGCAGAAACACCCATCAAATGACGCTGACCCGCCCCTCGCCCAGGGTCAGGAATACTTTGTAGAGCGTCAATCAAATTCATAAATGCAGGAATATATTGAGAATGGCGTTCGATTGGGTTGGTTGCTCGATCCGCAAACACCGCAAGCTAAAATCTACCGTCCGGGGCAGGCTGTAGAAACAATTCCTTCTCCGATCGTCCTATCCGGTGAAGATGTGTTGCCGGAATTTGTTTGGGATGTGAATCGAGTGTTTCGTTAGCGAATAGCAACGGATTTCGACCACAGACGAAACGAACGAAGATCTGTGCGTCGATCGCTCATTCGTTTCATCCGCTCAAATCTGCTGCCTCTAGACTTCTTCTGCTTCTAGCTCCTCTTCTTGAGGCTCATCGACTTCGGGCTGTTGAGGTTCTTCTGGTTCCTCTTCGTATTCCTCCTCTTCGTATTCCTCTTCGTAGTCGTCGTACTGAGCGGCTTCGGCATCAGCCTTTTCTTGAGCGATCCGTCGAGCTTCTGCGATCGCCGCAATCTTCTGGTTTTCGGCTTCGTAATCGTATTTGGCGATGTCTTTGATGTCAATTTTCCAACCTGTGAGCCGAGCGGCGAGACGGACGTTTTGACCTTCTTTCCCGATCGCCAAACTCAACTGATCCTCGGCCACCAGCACATGAGCCTGCCGACCATCCGGATCGACTAATCGCACTTCATCCACCCGCGCCGGACTCAACGCATTAGAAATGTAAGTAGACGGATCGGGCGACCAGCGAATCACATCAATCTTTTCGCCCCGCAACTCGTTCACTACTGCCTGAATTCGAGACCCCCGCGCCCCGATGCAGGCCCCTACCGGATCGACATCGCGTTCTAACGTATCGACAGCAATCTTGGTACGCGGGCCCACATAGCGAGACGGAGGATTAGCCTCCCGCGCCACCGCCACAATCCGCACAATGTCGTCCTGAATTTCGGGCACTTCGTTTTCAAACAAATAAACGACCAGTCCCGCATCGGCCCTTGATACAACAAGCTGCGGGCCACGATGTGACCCTTCACTCACCTTTTTTAGGTAAACCCTGAATGTGGCGTTGGCTCGATAGTTATCGTTGGGCAGTTGATCCCGCTTGAGCAATTCGGCTTCGACTTCTGGCTGACCAAACCCGCTGGTGACCGCCATGATTACCGATTGCCGTTCAAATCGCAGCACTCTCGCCTGCAAAATTGTGCCTTCTAGCTCCTGAAATTCTTCTTGAACCAGTTTGCGCTGCTGGTCTCGTAGCTTTTGGGCCAAAACTTGCTTGGTTTGAATCGCGGCCATCCGCCCAAAATCGCCTTGTTCAGGGGTGACATCCAGTACGACCGTATCGCCTGTCTGAGCTTCGGCGGCGACTTCCAAAACTTCTTTGAGGGCGATTTGGTGGTCGGGGTTGTTGACCTCTTCGACGATCGTCTTGGTTGCCAACACGCGAAACCCTTCTTCCTCAATGTCTAGCTCGACTTCAAAGTTGTCAAAATAGTCTTCTTCAAAGTTGGGGTTGTCGATGCGTTGAGTGCGGCGAAACCGTTCATAACCCTTCATCAAGGCTTCTCTCAAAGCGGCTTGTACAGATAGTTTGGGCAGATTGCGGTCTCGGCTGATGCCGTCGATCATGTCTTTGAGTCCAGGCAATGCGACCATTGACATAAGAAAATCTCCGTGAGTATTAGATTGTTAGATTGGATAGTCAGGCAAAACAGAAATCAGGCTATTCCTCTCCTTCGGCCAGCAGCACTTTGTCTACCAGTTCGCGAGGAATGGCGATCGTTCGCCCCTTTAAGCTGAGATAGACGGCTTTTTCATCGCGCTTGATCAGGTTGCCCGTCCACTCTGTTTGACCCTGATGGGGTGCAGAGGTGCTGATGATGGCCGGAAAGCCTCGAAACGAAGTGAATTCGCGATCGGTAGTGAGCGATCGTGAAATCCCCGGACTGGAGACTTCCAAAACGTAGGCTTCAGGCATCATTTCAGTTTCGTCTAGTGCCACTTCAAGAGCACGACTCATTTGCTCACAGTCTTCTAGCCCCGTGTCATCCTGCTTGTTTCGCACATCGACCCGTAGCACAGGCGGGCTTTGGTTGGTCTGAAAAACGGCCGCAACGACTTCCAAGCCTAGTGACTCTGCCACGGGTGCAGCGAGGTTAAGGATTTGAGGAATTAAGGGATGCGCCATTTGAATACTGCTCCAAATAAAAAAAGTGGGTCACTTTAGCCCACTCCTCATGAAATGATTTCATGAAATTCGGTGACGAACAGCGAACTGTCCTTCATAGTGATCTAGTTTAGCGGATGAATCTTAGAGTGGCGGGTTTTTTGAGGGATGAGGGATGAGGGGATTTTGGAATGGGTCGATCGATGAGTATCTCAAGTTAATGTCAACTCAATGAGGTTTTTTTGCTGAGGTGCTCAGGGCTTCTACCTCCCAAGCTGCCAATTTTGGGGACTTTTAGACCAGATTTCCAGTGCAAAGTCTTTCACTCGTGGGAATTTGACCATTATCTCAACTGACAACTGCCGCGCAAGATCTCATCGAATTCACGTTAGATTACCTTTCCTCCCTCATCTCTCATCTCTAATCCCTCATCCCTAGAAGGTAAAAGTCGTCCGAATCACAGGCACAACGACGGTACGACTGCTACTAAAGCCTTCAGGATTGAAGATCACAAACGCACCGGGCGTAATGCTGATGTTGTCATTGACTCTAAAGTTAAAGTAGCCCTCCACCTGATAAGGCGTTCTATCTTCAGGAGAAACGGCCGCATCGCGCACCGCAATCCGATAAAGAGGACTGCCGAAAATTAGGCCCGCAGAGTTGCCTTTTCTAAACACATCTCTCACCTGAATCCCGACTAACCAACTGAGAAAGTCTGTACCTGCCTCTAAATCCACCAGATCAGCCCGAATGTAACTTGCAGAACCAGCCAACGTGATCGTCGGGCTAAACTTGAAAGCCACCGTTGCCCCAAAGGTGTTGAGCTTGATGCCTTGGTTTGCCACGCCTCCCAGCAAGCCTAACCCTGTAGAACTGCGTCTCGTAAACTGAGCGAGTTGAGCCGCGTTAAGCCTGGCCGGATCTGGGATGACGGAGCCAATGTCACCCGTTCCTAGCCCGGTGCCCAGAATGTTGATTTGGTGATAGCTGTGGGCGTAGTTGAGACCGATGTCGATCGCGCTCGTCGGTTTGACCGTCAATTGAGTGGCTACTACATAGCTGCCGTTAAAAACGCCTGCCCCCAGCGGTGTGCCAGGAAATCCTGCATTGTTCACAACGTTGGCGTTGACGCTGCCATAAAGGGCACGCAGGTCGATCGTGTCTGAGAGATTAAAGATGAATCCCGCAGCAGAAGCCAACCCCGTCTGAGATGTACCACCCGACACCCGTTGAGCGGCTGGTAACGTTGCAAATCGAGAAATTGCGCCTTGCCCTTCACTCGCCCAGGGCAAAATTGAGGGAAACGCATCTGACACTTCTGCATTGGTGCCGACAAAGGCAGTAAATTTATTGACGAGTGGGAAGATGTAGAGCAGCTTATAGAGGCTAACAGAATTATTACCGCCTCTCGCGCCCAAGTCTTGCGGACTGACTGTGGGAAACTGCGGCTCAAATCCCAACCGAGTATGACTGGCATTGCCAAACACCGCATCCCCGTAGCCCAAGGTTCCGGCTAGACTGCCGCCGCTTGTGCCTAAAATGCTTGGCCCGCCCCCAAAGTTGTAGGCTTGTAGCCCGGTGATGAGTAAGTCCTTTCCAGAAAAGCTCGTGTTGAGATTGAGCCGAACGCGGTTGTTGAAAACAGTATTAGCATCTCGACCTGCCCGCGCATTTGCCGCCAAGACGGCCGCTGGTGTTGCACCAATTACCCCAGGAGTCAGTGTTAAGTTGCCATTTGTATTGTTGATAAAACCAGCATTGCCGCCTCGATAGGAGCCATACGCTGACGACAGGCTAAAGATAGCTTCTCCGCTCAGTTTGGTGGTGGTTGAGAACTGCTGCTTTTCTAGCGTGGTGGTTCGAGCTTCGAGCGCATCGACTCGACCGCGCAGGGTGGCTAATTCTGCGGCAAATTCTTCTTGAAGCTTCTGGAGCGTTGCCAAATCTTCTTTTTTCACCAGGTCTGCGGTGGCGGCAGCAATTAACTCATTGACGCGATCGAGACACGCATTCAAACCCGCCGCAAACTCAAAACGGGTCATGGCACGGTTGCCGCGATAGGTTTTGTCAGGATACCCCGCAATACAGCCATACCGTTCTACAAGGGACTGCAACGCCTGAAATGCCCAGTCCGTGGGGCGCACGTCGGATAACTGTGATACGGAAGTCACCTGATCCATCGCGATCGGGGCGGATGCTTGTGAAAGTTGAGATACCGATGGGGTAGAAGGGGCTGAGGTGGCTTGAGCGATCTCGATCGGCAGCGAAGAGCGAACTTCATTATTCACACGAAGAGTTTGAGAAGATTCAACTGCACTGGCCTCAAGGGAAACTTGTTTCGCAAGCGCGGGCATTCCCATCAAGGGAAGACTTGCCAATAGCCCAATCAGATAAAGGGTCCGAGTCAAAGATACTTGCTTTCTGTTCACAATAAATCCTCACCAAAATCATTTAGGAACTGCCTCAAAATCTGTAGTTCACTGACCGCAAAGTGTCGGAAATGGGTTAGATAACCCCTCGATTGCCAATCGACTCGTAACCCTTCAAAAGCTTTTAGCGGCACCGAACCACTTACACCTCAACCGCAGTCCCTTTGGAGTTTTCCAAAGGGGTAATCGTTCGGGGATCATGTCTGAAGTTAAGAGTGGTTCGTCTACAAACTCTATCTGTCGTAGGGGTCTCAACGGAATAGCCTTAGCCTCAGAAAATTGTGATGATTACAATAGAGGTCGCTCGCATGATTAAATCGTGATGAGTCTTGCGCGATCGCCAAAATTGGCTCTATGATAGGAAGCTGTGTCGAATTAGAGCAAACCCATGCCCAAGCTGAAATCCCGTAAAGCCGCCGCCAAGCGCTTCAGAGCGACTGGAACTGGCAAAATTGTGCGCCGCAATACTCATAGAAAGCACCTCTTAGAACACAAGAGTCCCAGTCGTCGTCGTCGCCTCGCTGGAACGGCGATCGTCAATGAGCGCGATGCAGATAACGTACGGGCGATGCTGCCTTACTTGTAAGGTGATGGGCTTGTCAATTTCTCTAGCCTCAAGACCAGAATCAACATTAGGAAAACTGAACAATGACACGGGTAAAGCGCGGTAACGTTGCTCGCAAGCGCCGCAAAAAAATTCTCAAACTTGCTAAAGGCTTTCGTGGCTCTCATGGAAGTCTGTTTCGTACCGCTAACCAACAGGTAATGAAGGCGCTGCGGAATGCCTATCGCGATCGTCGCAAACGGAAGCGTGATTTTCGTCGGCTCTGGATTACTCGTATTAATGCCGCCGCCCGGATGCACGGATTGAGCTACAGCCAGCTAATTGGCAAGCTCAAAAAAGCTGAGGTTGAAATCAATCGCAAAATGCTGGCTCAGTTGGCAGTGCTTGATCCCGAAGGGTTTGCAAAAGTGCTAGAACTGGCTAAATCAGCTTAAGTCAGATGTCTGGCTCTATTGGGATGCTCAAAGTCATTCCTCAAGTCTTTGGACTCTTTGTGTTAGGGGCGCAGTTGTTGTGGCCCCTTCAGTCGTTGGCGGCAGATTTGCAGACGATCGTGCGCCGGGGACAGTTGATCGTTGGAGTCAAAGACAACTTGCGTCCTTTGGGGTTTCGAGATGCTGAGGGCAAGCTACAAGGGCTAGAGATTGAAATCGCTCAGAGGTTAGCTGAAGAAATATTGGGTCGGCAAAGCGTCACCTTTAAGGTTGTGAATAACCGCGATCGCCTGATGCTTGTCACTGAGGGACAGGTTGATCTCACGATCGCCAGAGTCACCGCTACGTCTTCTCGCTCTAGAATTGTCGCCTTTAGCGCTCCCTATTACTTGGACGGGACTGCTTTGGTGACTAAAAATTCAGGAATTCAGAAAGTCTCGGACTTGAATGGTCAGACGATCGCCGTTCTCAACGATTCCAGTACGATCGCTAGTTTGCGCTATCGTTTGCCTCAAATCAAACTGGTTGGCGTTGATTCCTACCAGGCGGGACAAGAGCTTTTGGAGACTGGAGGGGCGATCGCGTTTGCGGCCGATGCGAGTGTATTGGCGGGCTGGGTTCAAGAGTTTCCTCAATTTCGACTGCTGCCCTTGCGTCTGTCTACCGAGCCGCTCTGTATTGTTCTGCCGAAAGGCGTTCAGTATGATGAATTAAGACGACGCATTGACAGCGCGATCGCTCGTTGGCACTCTGAAGGATGGCTTGAGAAACGGGCCGCCTACTGGGGACTGCCGTGAAACCTTTTTATCATCAGCGAGTGACAATTTATGGATAGCTATCTTCCGATCGTTTACATCTCATTTTTATTGGGGCTACTGGCCATCGCTGGGGTGGCGGTCTTTCGTCAGGTGCTAAAAACTCGTCGGATTGAGAATGCGCTTTCTCGTCTACAAGGCAAACTCAGCAAAGAAAAAGGCACCGCGCTGGAATATTACGAACTGGGCAGTATTTTGTTGGATAAGCGGCTGTATGTGCAGGCGATCGCTCAGTTTCAAAAAGCGCTCAAGACAGGGACGTTAGAAGGTGCAGAGTTGGCGGCGGTCTACAATGCGTTGGGCTTTACCTACTTTGCTCAAGAGCAATATGATCTGGCGATTCGCAACTACAAAGAAGCTTTGAAAGCATCGCCCAACTATGTGACAGGGTTAAATAATCTCGGTCATGCCTACGAACGCAAACAGCTTGCGGCTCAAGCGCTAGAAATGTATGAGCAGGCACTCAGTCACGAACCTACAAACCCAACAGCCAAGCGTCGTGCTGAGTCTCTTCGTAAACGATTAGTGACTTCTGCGTAAGGAACAAATTCCAGACAGATGCCAATTCGATGAATGTCTTCGCTTTGTTGCTTGGAGCTTTTGCCTCCCAACCTCCTAATTCTGGGGGACTATAAAAACAAAAAATTGGGTGCTGAGTCGCAAAATGACCTAGCACCCATTCTTTTTGGTTGTGTCTCTTATCTCACAGGCTGCTGAACCTGTCCCGTTGTCGCTGGGGATTCGGGTGTGGCGGATGGTGCCAAGGCGGGAGCTAATGTAGGAGTGATTTGAGGCGATCGTACTGCTGGGGTCTGCTGTACAGGCGCAGGTGGGTTATTTTGCTGGGTAGGTGGCACGACTGGAGCCTGAGTCGGAGTTGGAATGATAGTCGGTGCAGAAGTAGGAGTCTGGACGGGAGGCGAGATTGGAGCTTGAACAGGCGGTTGGACAGGAGGCGTGACAGGTGTCCGAACAGGGGGCGAGATTGGAGCTTGGACAGGCGGTGTTACAGGGGCTTGAACGGGTGCCGGAGTTGGAGTGACAGGTGGTGCGACAGGTGCCTGAACGGGTGCTGGAGTCGGAGCAACAGGCGGTGTTACTGGAGCCTGAACAGGCGGTGTCACAGGGAGCGGAGTTTGTTGTGCTGCGGGCGGGTTAGGAATGGACTGCGGAGGCTGATTCTGCTGGGTAGGTGGCGCGGCAGGTGCCTGAGTCGGACTTGGTGTAGGAGTCTGGACAGTTGGTGCTGGTGGAGCCGGAGTCGGAGTGATTGTTGGAGGTGCTGGGTTAGGTACTGGAGGTGTTGAAGGTGTTGAAATAAGTTCTGGATTAGATGTTGGAGGTGCTGGAGATGTTGGAGGTGCTGAAGATGTTGGAGGTGCTGAAGATGGCCCGGAATTGATCGGATCTCCGGTGCTTCCAGGCGGTCGAAGGTCACCCAGATTGTCTCCAAGAGGGGTAAAGACTGAAGGTTTTATCCCATCTTGGGTAGCAACAGATTGGGAGGGTTCTTGGTAAAAGTCGGAGTCAATTGGTGAAAGACTCACAAATTTGCCTTGAATCACTCCCTCACCCTGAAATGGATCTTTGCTCTGCTTCTGAAAGGCCTCAGAGGTCTCGCCTTGGACAGCGGCAATATCGCCATCTGCATTTGCCCTATTCTCTTTGGTCAGGTCTAGACCTCTGACAAGCTCACTGGTTTCATAAAAAGTCTTTAGGTCAAACTCATAGAGCTTTTGAATTCTGTCTCGCACAATGATGACCATCTGCCCAGATTTGAGTTCTTGCTTTTGAGACCCATCTTTGTTGAGGATGTCCATTGGCCCGTCGGGGTTGTCGGTCAGGGCACCGACGATCGTCGTGTCGGTTGCTGCGTCATATCGGACAAACAACGCTGATCCTCTAATTCCGGCTGAGGCATTGGGCGTGTTTACCTTGGTTCTACCTCTGCCAGGCGGGATGAGCAGCAGTACCGTCCCATTGCTTAGACGAAAGTTGCGAGTCCCAGCGGTAAAGCGAAATAGGGCAAGTTCTCCCACCCTAGCCAGAGAGCCATCATTAAAGCGCAAGGCTGCACGAGCCGATCGAGCCGTTGACAAAGCATCCCCAGTTGTCATGAGATCTCTTAACTTGGCAGTGCGGGGAGCTTGGTTTTCACGCATCAGCCGAGCCTCACGGACTAATTCTTGAATGGTGGCCTTGCTCAAGGTCACCTCCGCACTGGCAGATCTGGGCGAGAAAATCGTACCCAATCCGCAGAAAACGATCGTTGTGACGACGAGGAACAGTTTGCGAGACATAGACGCTCCAAGGGCAGAGGGACACTAGAGCCATCTAGATCTGCTAGACAAACTCCGTGTTTTAGGGCTTGCTAAATCAAACTTTACAGGAACTTGCGAACAATGACTTAACCCGTATAGGTGAAAACACAGATTCAGTCTTTATCCTCACTTTACATGCACTACCGAAAAGATGGAATTGTATCCAGAAGCTTTAAGAACTCTTCATCAAGAATCGAGTAAAACCAATCTGTATTAGGTTGGATAACGACAAGGTAGGCAAATGTTCCTGAAAGTTAGAACAAAGTGTGAGGGGTTGAGCCAGGTGGTAGTCAGGAAGGGCAATCAAAACCGATCTAGTAGACGTGCAGTTCTCAATCTTGAGCAACCGATGCGTCGTCACAAGTTTGGGCGAAGTCAGCTTTTGGGTCAGACCTGTTTTTGGACAAGCGTGGCGATCGCCCCCTCAGTTTGCGCCATGCCGCTCCCCTCGGCCTTGTCTCTAAACGGAGATTGGCATCGTCCGGATTTAGATGCTCCGGCTCCCCCTTCCGCTTTTGGCAGTCATCAGTTTGCCGCTTATGTCCAGGACTTAACCGATCGGGCAGCCCCTTCTCACCCATCCCCTCCCATTCATCAGCAGGCGACTTTTCCTCCTCCTCGACAGGCATCCGTACAAACCGCAAGGCTGCTTTCAGAACAGAGTCAAATATCTTACCGAGCCAGCGATCTCACTACCCAGGAGCCAATTCGCAAGATAGAAGCTCGATCGCCCCAGCAGTTTGACCTCGATCAGCCCGACAAGACAATCTCAGATTGGACAGAAATCACCCGCCTAGAGGAGCCGTCTTTATCTACTGAGGCTGCGTCTTTTTGTTGGCGGGTTGATGATACAAACTGTACAGTTGTCACCAACTTAAATTGGCTGAGTCAGGCTCAACAGACCGCCGACCCCGAATTGGGAATTTTGCGACTGCGACGGCAGCTTCGACCTGGAGATCCCGAATTGGGAACCTTACAACTCACGCCTTTAACCCTGGAAGGTGTGCTTGACCCAGAACTCGGCATTCCCATTCTCCGAGAAAGGCCGCTCGATCAAAAACCCCCTGCACCTCGTGTCGCGCGACAACCTTCTGTCTACTTGCTACTAAGGGCGGACTACTTTAAGACAACGAATGTATTTTCGGGCGTTGACCCGGTAGACGATGGACTGATCCGATCGGGTCTTACCCTATTTTACGCCCCTGCGATCGGGCCCCAAACCTATCTCGTCACCTCGCTGGATGCCAGTCTAATCCGCTATGCCAACCTGGGCGGCATGAAAAACCAAGTAGGCTCCAGCACATTTGGTTCGCTCAACTATAACGAACTGCGATTTAGAGCCGGAGTTTTACAGCGGTTGAGTCCCCGAATGTTTGGAGAAATTGGCTGGAGCAATCAGCAGCTATTTACCACCAAAGCAGGACTGCGGGACGCTCTGAAAGGCGATCGCTTTTTTAATGACCACTCGATTCGCGTCGAACTCAACCGCCAAGATCCGCTGTCGCCCAGGGTGTCTTTAAATACGTTCTATCAGTTTCGTGCCAGTTTTGCTGATCCGAGCGATCGCGATCGGTTGATTCACTCTCTGATCGCATCGTTGGGCTACAGTCTTTCACCCACTTTTCAGGCAGCGATCGATTATCAGATTGCCTGGTCACACTTTACCCGACAGGTGCGAGATGACATCTATCAACAGCTAGTGGGCCGTCTCACGTACAACGTTACGCCTCAGAGCCAATTTAATGTGTTTGGTGGATTTAGCTTTGGGTATTCCTCAGATACAAATATCGATTTCAACGGCTTGATCGTTGGCGTGGGATTGGTGATCAACCTGCCCCTGTTCTAGAAGCAAGTCTTTTAGGAGATCAGTTCGATGAAGTTTCTCGCTTCGCTGTTGAGCGTTCTGCCCCTCAAGCTGCCAATTCTGCGGAACTTTAAGAGAAGAACTTAAGAGAAGAACTGGGGTTCGGAATTTATCAAGTCCAAAGTCCCCTCTGTTTATCGTTTTGTTTTAGAAACGCTCTATCCAAGTCGTCTCCCATTAAATTGAAATTAGTTGAGTATCAGGAGGAAAGTCCTGTGTTTCAAAGAATTTTAGTTGCCTTGGATCAGTGCGATCGCAGCCAATTAGTGTTTGAGAAAGCTTTGGCGATCGCCCAACCCCTTCACGCTCAGTTGATGTTAACGCATGTGTTATCGCCTCTCGAAGATGGCTATCCCACGCCGATTTATCCGGTGCCAGACAGCATCTATCCCATGCAGCACGAAGAACTAGTACGGCGATCGACCCAAGAATTTGCCGCTTTTGAGCAACAAGGACTAGAACGACTGCGAACCCATCAGCAGATCGCCACCGCCGCAGGTATTGTTACCGAATTTACACAAAACATTGGCGAACCGGGAGACACCATTTGCCAAGTCGCCAAGACCTGGAAAGCTGACCTGATCATTGTGGGGCGACGGGGACATGCCGGACTCGCAGAATTGCTGCTCGGCAGTGTCAGTAATCATGTGATGCATCATGCCCCTTGCTCTGTGCTGATTGTCCAGGGAGAAACAGGAGAGTCTGCGCCAATCCAGTCCCAAGCCAGCGCAACACCCGTTAGTTCGTAAACTTTGATACTCAGTTTTCACCCATTCACTCCAGTAACAAGGCAAAATAGCAGAGATATCGCAAGCAGAGATGATCTTCAACTTGCGCTTATGATGGGGCGTGAGTCCTAAAATAGTTAATCCTTGCAGCCCAGATTCTCTGCATGACTTCCGAAGCCTCTCTTCCTTCTTCACTGCCCGATTCTCCTGCTCCGATCGAGGTCAGCCAAAACATCCAGGTGCGCTTGAAAAATGAAGGCGGTCACTTACTCGTCACCCTGCCTCCTGACTCAGAAAACACAGACGCATCAAGCGGACTGACCTGGCCAGAAATTTGGCAACAGTTCAAACAGCAGCTTGATGCCAAGGAGCGATTTTGGCAACCCAACACGATCGTTCATTTGTCGGTCAAAGATCGTCTGATCGATGCTCGTCAACTGCACGCGATCGCGGATGCTCTGTCTGAAGTGCAATTACAACTCAAGCGCGTCTACACCAGTCGTCGCCAAACCGCCGTCGCCGCCGCCACCGCAGGCTACTCAGTCGAGCAACAAACCGCTGTCGCCCACCTCACCCAATCTGCCGGAGAAGCGGGACAAGCGATCGAAGAACCCCTCTATATTCAGATGACGCTGCGATCGGGGACAGAAATCCGGCACAATGGCACCGTCGTTATTTTGGGCGATCTCAATCCTGGTAGCTCGGTGATTGCCGAAGGAGACATTCTCGTGTGGGGTCGCCTGCGGGGAGTCGCTCATGCAGGCTGCAAAGGGAATGCTCGCTGTCTGATCATGGCGCTACAAATGGAGCCGACTCAGATTCGGATTGCTGATTTTGTAGCCAGGGCACCCGAAACGCCCCCTGCTCAGTTTTATCCAGAAGTGGCCTACGTCGCTCCCCAGGGCAACATTCGGATCGCAAAAGCCACGGATTTTACACGTCAGTCTGAGAAGAAAGAGTAGTTCCAATTTTTGGGGAAGTGGCTCGTCTTTTGATCCCCTGTGACTCTGCTAAAAAGGTGAGAAGATCAAAGTTCATCGATCGTAGATTTAACAAAACCAACGATCGTGTAACGATTCTGTAAGATGTGTTGAGCCACGCAAAGCGTATCGATTTCAACCATTGGTGGTGCGTTTTCCTACCGCTCAATACGCCCTACAAAATTCGGTACTGTTTAACTCACGAGCCATAGAAAGATAGGAAAATCCGTTTTTCTGACTAACTTCCCCAGGGCGGTTGAACTAATTGAGTGAATTTTCTGATACTGTTGGCTGAAGGTTCAATATAGACGATCGCACGGTACAGTTTCCGGCTATTCTGGAACATCTATCATCTGGTTTAGGCAACACTCGTTAGTACGTAGTCGTATCACAGATCAATGGCTCGAATCATCGTCATCACATCCGGCAAGGGTGGAGTGGGCAAAACCACCTGTACAGCAAATTTGGGTATGGCTCTGGCAAAACGGCGACGCAAGGTTGCGGTTATCGATGCCGACTTTGGGCTACGAAATTTAGACCTTCTATTGGGGCTAGAAAATCGCGTCGTCTTTACTGCGGTTGAGGTGCTGGCGGGGCAATGCCGCCTTGAACAGGCCCTCGTCAAAGACAAACGACATCCTAACTTAGTGCTGTTGCCCGCCGCGCAAAATCGCACCAAAGATGCCGTCAATCCCGATCAGATGAAGCAGCTAGTCAACGCGCTGGCCAGAGTGTACGAATATATTTTGATCGACTGTCCGGCGGGGATTGAGAATGGCTTTCAAAATGCGATCGCCGCTGCCAAAGAAGCGCTGATTGTCACGACTCCAGAAATTGCCGCTGTGCGAGACGCCGATCGGGTCGTCGGACTTTTAGAAGCCAACAATGTCAAACAAATTCGGCTGATTGTCAACCGTCTTAGACCTGCAATGGTGCAGGCAAACGATATGATGTCGGTCGAAGATGTACAAGAGATTCTTGCGGTGCCGATGATCGGTGTGGTGCCCGATGATGAGCGTGTCATTGTTTCGACCAATCGAGGAGAGCCGTTAGTCCTGTCTGAAACGCCTTCCCTTGCAGGGGCTGCCTTTGATAACATCGTTCGTCGCCTCGAAGGTGAAACGGTTCCTTTTCTGGATTTAAACGTTCAGTCGGATGGATTTTTTTCGCGAATACGCAAAATTCTCTCGACCAAACTGATGTAGGTCGGATACAAGTATAAAAGTCCACCAGACGCTTTCCCGATTCCTTTTCTCGACTGTAGCTCTCCTTCTCGACTGTAGCTCTCCATGATCATCGAACTTCTAGAACGACTTTTTCCGCGAGCCAATGACACCAGTCGCCAGGACGTAAAGCGCCGTCTCAAATTTGTGCTGGCTCACGATCGCGCTGACCTGCCGCCTAACCTGCTCGAGTCCATGCGGAAAGAGATCTTAGAAGTGGTACTGCGCTATGTAGAACTCGAAGATGACGGCATGGAGTTTTCGCTCGAAAATAACCAGCGAACGACCGCCCTAATTGCCAATTTGCCGATTCGTCGCATTCGTACCGACCAAACCAAACCAGACATCAAGCCAGAAGTCAAACCCGTCCTTCAGGACGATAGCGGCGAAGTCACCCTTGATCTAACGCTGGCCGAGACCACCCCGCCAGAGTCTGTGCCCAAAGAATGAACCGGATCACAGGTCAAACCAAACTGCTGGGCGTGATGGGCTACCCGATTGCTCACTCACTCTCCCCGGTGATGCACAATGCGGCCCTGGCTGAGATGGGAGTTGATTGGGTCTATGTGCCGTTTGCGATCGCTCCCCCGATGTTAGCGACCGGATTGACTGGACTGGCGGCGATCGGGGTGCAGGGCTGTAGTGTGACGATTCCTCACAAACAAACCATCATTCCCTTATTGTCCAAAATTTCGCCTGTGGCTGAGGCGATCGGCGCAGTGAATACGATCTGGCAGACGGAGCAAGGCTGGAGTGGCACCAACACCGATGTCGAAGGATTTTTAGCCCCCTTGCAGTCGATGCAGCGAGATTGGAGTCAAGCCGTTGCGCTAATTTTGGGAAATGGCGGAGCCGCCAGAGCCGTTGTCGCTGGATGTGCCCAATTAAGATTTGCAGAAATCCACGTTGTCGGGCGCAATCCTCAAAAGCTAGAAGCCTTCGCCCAAAGCTGGCAACAGTCGCCCCTCGCCCCAACGCTTCAAGTTCACTCCTGGGAGCAGCTACCTAACCTGATGGGTCGCGCTAACTTGTTGGTGAATTCGACTCCGATCGGCATGGCTCCTCATCCTGATCAATCGCCGCTCACTCAGCTTGAAGCTGACCAGATTACACCCGGACTGATCGCCTACGATTTGATTTATACGCCCAGCCCCACCCAGTTTTTGCAGCAGGTTATCGAACGGGGAGGAACGGCGATCGACGGCCTAGAAATGTTAGTCGAGCAAGGGGCCGCCGCGCTCAAAATTTGGCTCAGGCAGCCCGTCCCGGTTGAGGTGATGCGTCACTCGCTCCAACAGCATTTGGGGATTTGACACGATCACTCCATCCATCCCCTCGCTTGCTACATGCTCAACAGATCGTCTAGTTCATCTAACGCCTCACAGTCTAGAGTCCGACCAATCTGAACAGGGACATTTCGTGAAGTTGAGATCGTCGTCTCAACATTGATCGGCTGCAATCTGCCATAGAGATAGTCATCTGCATATTTGCGAAAGACCGCCTCGATCGCCGCCCGCGAATTTTTTAAGCCCCACTCAGACGCAATCTGTTCTGCCTTTTCCAAAACGTCCTGGCTGAGTCTCATTTTGTTGTCATACATAGCTGCAATCCTTCAGGAATCGGAAACAAACCTCGAACATTCGCAAACTGGGGATCGGGGACAACCGCAAACAGCTTACGACCTGCCAATCGTTCTGCGATCAGGTGAGAACTGCCCCCCGTGACCAAAAATCGAGTGACTCGCGCCATAAAAGGCGTATATTGTGCCTTCACCGTCTGAAAAATCCCTTTGAACCAGGGGTCAAGATACTCGTTGAGCCACAGTTCCCACGACAGGCCCGTATCAGCATACTGATGCCCCATCTTGAAGCCATCCATAATCAAAGCAGGGTCAGCCGTCGTCCCCAGCCCATTCGCCAATCGCTTATCGAAACTGATGGCCGTCGCCAACTCATACGCCCCGCCGCGATCCATCACATTTTCGTCAATCACGTCGCCTTCTGCATCGATCAGCCGCGAAATCCAGGTGCCGCCGCCAATGTCTACGACGATCGTGTACCCGCTATCAGGAATCAGCCCCAGCCGTTGTGCGTAGGTATAGGAACCCAGCCCTTCTCGCTCGACTTCTACCTGCTCGACGGTGACCCGAAACGGAATGCCATTGCGCTTAAACTCGTGAATGCCCATCAGTTGCGCCCTCAAAACGTCTTGGCTGCGGGCAGGTTGGGGCGTTGAAACATGCAGGTTGAGTGAAAATTGACAGATGTCTTCGGCAGCGCGATCGGCTTCGATACAGGCGTAAAGGTGCAGCCGTGCCAGGTCAAGTTTGTTTTCGACCACGGTTTGTTGCTGTCTGCGGTACTTATAAGCCTGGGTGCCAAAGTGATAGCGCGCCCCGTCGGGCAGCTCGATCAACGGTGAACTGTCTGAGTAGCGCACGGCATCTCGACCTTGAGGAAGCTGAAATCGAATCGATCGAATCGCTTTGGGGTTTCCGGTGCCGTTCCAAAACTTCAGGTCATAGTTTCCGGCATCGAGGGCGAGCGATCGGGTAGGCACAATGGCAACGGGGATGGCGGGAGCTTCTTTTCGCGCTCTCGTTTGTTTGGCTTCTACACTGGTCATTGGTTCCTCCTTTATACTGATCCGTTAAGGCTGCGATCATGTGTCCCCAACTGCGGTCAGGTTTACCCAATTAGTACATAAGTACTCTATGCGAACCAGTCGGAGGTGTCAAGTCGATCGCCAACAAATTTGAAAATCAGTTATGCATAACAAGAACCCCAAAATGGTATGATGTCAGCATTGAACCAACCACTCTTCTAAATGGCTGCGGTTCGACAGATTTTGGGCGATTAGCACAGTGGTAGCGCACTTCCTTCACACGGAAGGGGTCACTGGTTCAAATCCAGTATCGCCCATAGACTTAAACCCTTCTCTAGGGAGAGTTTCAAGCAAACTGAAGCTCCTAGCTTTTATTCATCAAAACTCTCTTTACTCCCTTCCCGCTGTAAGAACTAGGAAAGAGTAAGGGGTTTCCATTACAGGGCAAACGCATGAAAATTGTTGATCCTTTCAGATTAAGGATTTCAGCCTCTAAGCATTTCTGCCCATGAGGTCTGGAAGCCTTGCAGGGTAGTCACCCAATTTTTTTATGTTTGCCCTGGGTTTCCATTACCCATTGCTCAAATACTCCTCTAGCTTCTGATATTGCAAGTTCTGGACATGTGCCGCTTTCGTCGGTTCCTTTTGAACAGGTTGTGGAAGAGCGATCGCTTCAGTGGTCATTGGTGATGCTTTGGGTAGTAGCTGTACCTTGATCGATTCCGCATCAGCATTCGTCAAACTGAGACGATCCTGAATTTTCTTAAGTTGTTTTCGGGTACGATCGCTAAAAGGAAAGTTTCTCAAAGCCGTTTGCACTGATCGCTCATACTCAATTGAATATAGTCGGATGAATATTCAGTCGGAGTTTCAACTAGCCTCTGATACAGCCACTTCACCAATGTCTCAAGACTGGTGAACGTGATTTTCAGGTCAAAAAGCCCAGGTTCACGCTGGTCATGAGATTCAGTGAAATTACGGCACTGAGAAAATTTTAACTCGTAGGAGAAAGCTCTGTGAGAAAAGCAGTTCTGTTAAGCTACGGATACTCATCCAGCGAGGCAAATCATGACTGCCTTAGTGATCAATCTTAGACCGACGATCGAACTCACCGACGACGAATTCTACAAGTTCTGTCTACAGAATCCAGACCTCCGAATTGAAACCACAGCAACAGGAGCGCTAATTGTCATGCCGCCAACTGGAGGAGAGTCTGGCAAACGCAACGCTGATTTAACGACGGATGTTGGACTTTGGAATCGTCAAGCTGATCTAGGAGTCGTGTTTGATTCTTCAACGATCTTTAAGTTGCCGAATGGAGCTAATCGTTCTCCTGATGTTGCATGGATTACGAACGATCGCTGGAGTGCTTTAAGCATCGAACAGCAAAAGAAGTTTCCCCCCATTGCCCCTGATTTTGTCATCGAATTGAGATCAGAAACTGATACCTTGAGCGAACTTCAGGAAAAAATGCAGGAATATATGGACAATGGCGTGCGGCTCGGTTGGCTCATTGATCCGCAAACGAAACAAGTAATCATCTATCGTCTCGGTCAGCCTGTTGAAACGCTACAAACTCCAGCGACGCTTTTGGGCGAGACAGTCTTACCCGGATTTGTGCTGGATCTCAGCCGCATATTTCGCTGAATTGGTCTAGAGTCCAAAGTCCAGAGTCCATGATCACTGGGTGCCTAATTTTGGATAAGCGATGCGTTGATGGTTCGACTGTTGCCAGACATTGACGAAGACTCTGGCGATCGTTCCCATTTCTGCACGAGTTAGACCCGACGCGGAAAGCTGACCTTCTTGCCAACGGGCCCGCAAAATCTTGTTGATCATATGCATCGCCTCATCGCGGGTGGCATCTTTGAGCGATCGCAGCGCCGCCTCACACGAATCCGCCAGCATGACAATTCCTGTTTCGCGAGACTGTGGATCAGGGCCGTCGTAGCGAAAATCCTCGTCATTCACAGTTTTCGTGGGATCTTGTTCTGCCTTTTGCTTGGCTTGGTAATAGAAATAAGCAATCATCATTCTGCCTTGATGTTCGGGGATGAATGACTGAACCGCCCTCGGCAACCGCGCCTTGCGGGCCATGACGATCCCCTCGGTGACGTGCTTTTTGATGATCGCCGCACTCTTCCAGGGGTCATTGATCAAATCGTGCTTGTTGGGCGCACCCATCTGATTTTCGATGAAGCCCTGCGGGTCGTGCATTTTGCCGATGTCGTGATAGAGCGTTCCCGTTCGCACCAGTTCGACATTGCAGCCGAGTTCTCGGGCCGCCGCTTCGGCCAGGGTTGCCACAAATAAAGTGTGCTGAAAGGTGCCCGGAGTTTCTGCGGCCAGACGTTTTAACAACGGACGGTTGGGATTGGCGAGTTCGACTAAGCGAATCGTCGTCACCAGATCAAATAAGTGTTCTAAATAGGGACTGATGCCGATCGCCACAATACTCCAAGCCAATCCCAACAGTCCGTAAATCGCCGTCGCCCCCAGCAAGTCATACCAGACCATTCCAGAAGCCATACTCAGCAACAGATAGAGCGCCCCTTGAGTAATGCCGATCGCCACGCCCAAGAGCGCTAGTTCCTCCCGCGATCGCAGCTTTCCACCCCAAAAGGCGGCCAGCAGCCCTCCTGCCACACTCGGCAACCAGTGACTTACGCCCATTGCCATTCCGATCGGCAACAGCGTGCTGAGCAACCCAACTGAAGTCACTGCCAAAAGCGGGCCGTAGAAACTGCCAATCAGAAGACCGATCGCAGGCAAATTAGTCGCCGGAACTCCCAACATCACCAGCACCGGAGCAGTCAACGCCAACAGCCACACCAGCACATAGTCGCGACTCCGCAACCCCTTGGGATGAAACCGCCGCTCAACCCACCAAAATAGCGCCACCGAGACGCTTACCAGAGCGCCAAAGCTGAGAAATCCCGGCCAATTGGTTTGCCGACGACTCAAATTAAAATGATCCAACAGCATAAAATCTCGCTGCGTGATCACCTGACCCCCCGTAACGATGATTTCTCCCCGCCGAACCGTCACCATTTCGGGCTGTACTTCCTGGGCCGCCTGCTCGGCCTTGAGACGGCTTTGTTCTTCGTCTCGCACCAGATTGGGCTGTAGATAACTCATCAGCAGTTTGGTCGCCAGTCCTTTGGAGGCGGGTAAGGCGGATTGAAGATTGAGATTGACCGCACCTTCTAATAGCGTTTTGGGCAGCCCTGGCGGAATCCCCTGAGCGAGAATGCGATCGTTGACCTGCAAAACCTGCGTCTGAAAGCTTTGCCAATCGGACTCTGACAGTTCCAAAATCGAGGCATCATAAAAGCTACTCGATTGAGAGTCCGGATCTTGCAGCGTCAAAACAGCCCCCGTGTACTGTCGTCGCACTTCATTGATTTGCTCGGTGAGCGCTAAAAACGCTTTGGGTGAGTTGGCTTGCAGGTAGTTTTGTAGCTCATTGGCAATCTGCCGCTGAAGGGGATCAGACAGTTGGCTGGGCCGCGGGGCGGTGTTTTGTTTTTTGGCAGCCTGGTCTTGAGCCGCTTGTAAGATGCGCTGCCAGTCGGTTTCAGAGGCTTTACGAAGATAGCGTTGAGCCTGAGTTGAGAGAACTTTCGTTTCGACAAACGGAAACGCCCCCGCAAGCTGTCGAAAACTGGTGCCTCTGGCGATTGCATTCTGCAAGTCTTGACGAATCTGATCATTGATGCGCTGATCGATCATCAAAACCGTAATTGCGACGGTTCGGGCCGCTTTGCGTTTTTCTTCGGTCGCTTTCTTGTCTTCGATCGTGGCATCCCTCGGCGCTAACACCATCTGAGGCGACACCTTGCCCACATCCAAAAGTGGCTGATTGTAGTAGCGATGTCCCAAGGTGCTGGTCAGAGAAACGACCGTTACCACAAGCACGATCGTGGGGTGTACCCCTTCTCGAAAGCCCCGCAGTGAAGCCCCTCGACTAGCAAAATTAGCCGACGCAGAGGTCGAAGAGGTGATCATCGGTAACAGCGTCTGCATCCCGGATTTAGACACCGTTTGGCGGAGTTGCTTGTGATACTGGCTGCACACCTGTTGAATCTGTCGCGTCAAGGACTGAAGAGAGGGCATAGGTGCTGACTCATAGCGTGAAGAGTGCGTGGAGGGTGCGTGGAATCGAGTGAAGAGAGCCGAAAGGATTGAAATTTCTAAAAGATTAGTGCCAACTAGACCGGGGGATTGAGACCAGACCGCCGATATTAATGCTGATATTAATTAAGATGTACTGCACTCACCTCAAAATGACGAGCGTTTGAGCAAACTCGATCGCAGCAACTTCCTTTATAAAAGCTGGAAGATTGATCGAGCTATCCAAATTTACGAATCACCTGGGGAGCAGCCACCGCAGAGGTCAGCGAATCCATTGGGTTGTAAACTCCAGACCAGTGTGACAGTAAACGCCCTGCCTGACTCAAGGTTTCAGTCGTGTCGATCGCCATCCGCCACTCGATCATCATTCCACTTAATCCGTTATACGCTCCGGAGAGGGCCGCTGTCAGGGCACAAACGGCGGGTTGATGACTCCGGGCAGCGCGTAATACTGAGAGCCGAAAATCTTCTGGAGTACTGAGAAAACAGTAAAGCGCCAGCGCGATCGCCCCCTCCGATCGTCCCAGTTTGAGGGCCGCATCAAGTCCTGCGGGCTGCGTCAGTAAGGTTTGCACCTGCTGAAGTTGCTCAACTAGCGGCGATTTGGACTTGTCAAGCGTTTCCAGAGTCACCAAAAGTTGAGGAATCAGCGTCAAGGGGTCGAGTCTTTCCTGCAAGATTTCGGCGATCGCAAATTCCACTGCAAACACGCCGCGCGGGTCGATTTTGGGATTCTCAACGCGGGCGATCGCTCGCTCCAGGTTTTGCCAAAGCTTTAAGGGGTCTTCATGAAAGAATAATCCTACAGGCAGCAGGGCGATCGCCATCTTTGCGGTCACGTCTGCCCCTGATAAAGTCTGATCAAACGCCTCCAGATCAAACTTGTGGGGTCGAAGCTGTTCTAGATAATGATGCGTCAGACTTTGCATCGGAAGAGGCTGAGGGGTCAGTTGACCCACGATCGTCCCCATTGCCCACGCTTCTCCCAAAATGGCTCCCACCAGAGTCGCCTGAAATCGAGTTAACAGCCCATACTGCATCAGTTCGCCCAGCCCTTTTGAGGGTAATGAATGTGACGTGAAAATCGATCGCGCTTGCCAGGTTAGGATACACTCAGTAGGATCGATTTGAGGTGGTGCGATCGTTGTATATAGTAGGATAAGTGCAACCTTTCGCTAACCAACCTCCACATTTGGGGTCTCAACCATGCTACAGGTTCAGTTTATCTACCACGACGGATGATCAACTTACTGAGGTCAAGTCCGATGAACGGAAGCCGCACCAGAGCCACAACCCTAAGACGTTTCCAGCGCACGCTTCGAGTCACCTGCCAGCGATCGCTCTGTCACTACGGTACACTCAGCTTGCTTTGGGTGGTTTGTTTTGCGCCAGTTGCTCTAAGCCAAAGTCAAGACAGTAGACAACCCGCCTCCTTTAGCATCTTGCGTCCTTTGCTGCGATCGGGCAGTCGAGGTGCAGAAGTGACCGAACTGCAAGCCGCGCTTAAATTATTAGGCTACTACGATGGATCAGTAGACGGCTTCTATGGAGACACGACCGTAACGGCTGTTTCGAGATTTCAGCAGGCTGCCGGACTGACCAAAGATGGCATTGTGGGCACCGCTACCTGGGATCGGCTATTTCCGCCAAATGTGAGCGATCTGCCCGCCTCCACGCCCTTTCCTGCTCGTCCTGTGTCTGCGTCTGCTCCTAAACCCTCTCCTGCCCCCACTTCTCCCCAACCCGCTCGACAAGAAGATCCCCCGACGACGATCGACTTCCCGATTTTGAGAATCGGCAGCCAGGGAGCAGCAGTCACCAGATTACAGGAGCGACTCAAAGCGATCGGGCTATTGAGCGGAGCGTCCGATGGAGTCTTTGGCGCAGAAACTCAGTCAGCCGTCAAAGCGGCTCAGTCCAGGTTTGGGTTAGAAGCAGATGGCGTTGTCGGAGGGGCAACCTGGAGTGCCTTGATGCGATAAAAGCTGGAGTGAAATGGCGTTTTTAGGGCTGATATTTCTCGTGATCAACTGATGTGAATTTTGGTAAATGAAGGCGCGATCGACCAGCAGAGAATGCTAGTTTAAAACCAGGCACAAAGAAGTTAAACCACTTCTCCCAACTGTTAGATTTGAGCCTGTGCCTCCCGCTCGAATCTAGTCGTACAGCGTGGTTTGAGTAGCACTGACCTCTAAAACATTAGCTTTGGGTTGTCTCGATCCACTTCGTTTGAGACAAATATAACCCGGCTAAAACTACAGCCTGAATTGGCTGAGAGCGGTGTCAAAAAAGCAATGCTGGCGAATGAAAAGTTCACACTATTTATGACTGATTGAACCAGCTACAACCAATCATTCCTAACTGCTTTAAGGGGTCTAGTTTATCTAAATTAGGCCCCTTGATCTGTGGATAATGCTAACAAAAATAGTTAAGTTTCTCGACCTTGCCAGCGCTTTTTCCAATGAGAAGTGGGTTCTAAACCAGACGAGGCTTGCTCGATTTCACGACGTTTCAAAATCACTGCGGGCGAATCTTTGAGCGTAAAATCTCGATAAGGAACTGCGGCACGAGTCTGTAAATGTTCTAGCTCCTGGGGCGAGAGTTGTGGCAGGTCAGCAGCCTCCCAACTGGCGATCGTACCGGGCGATCGTCGTCCCACAGGATCAGTCGCCCCAACCCGCAAACCCGTCGCCATCAACGCAGTTCGCACCGCCGCCGCACAAGAATAAGTTGCCAACCGACCCTCTGATTTGAGCAGCCGAGCTACCTGACTAAGAAACTCGATCGACCAGAGTTGAGGGCAATGAGGCGGCGAAAAGGGGTCAAGAAAAATGGCATCAAACGGCTCTGACTCCAAAGGTAGCGTTTGACGAGCATCCCCCAGTATTAGTTGAGCATCGAGGCGATCGGTTTTGACTTTGCCAGATTTTGCCAGCGTTGTGAGCAAAGTTTGAATTTCTGGATGCCAGGGAGTGAGAAGCTGATGAGCGACCCTTGCGGTCTCTGCAAAGCAGCACGCCTCTTGAGGCACCGTTGCATCGATCTCCAACGCCACCACTCGCACCCGACAGTCAGGATTCACTTGCCAAATTGCTTCTAGAGCGGCCGCTGTATTGTAGCCCAATCCATAGCAAATATCCAACAGGTTGAGCGAGGCGCGGCCCCTTGCGGATAACTCAAAGCGACCCGCTTTCTGCCTCAACAAAGTCGGCTCGACAAACTTCAATTCTGCTTCTTGCCGCGCCCCAAACTTGCTATGAAACGCCTCTCCATATTCAGTTAAGAAAAACGTAAACGAACCATCACCAGTCGGTTGAGGAGTGAAGGGCATGGGGGAGGGAGGAGGGAGGAGGGATGAACGGGAAGTAAAAGGAGATGCGGTAAGATTGAATTCTTAAGAATCGCGAATTAAATAAGATCATTTATTGCCAAGCGACTTCGCCCCCTAGATCCCCCATTCTGGGGGACTTTGAGATCAAAAAAATTCTGGAATTCAAAACGGGTTCGAGCTTCAAAGTCCCCCAAATTTGGGGGATTTAGGGGGCTATAACCCATTGAAACGAAGCCAAAATCAACTAACCAAGCATATTTAGAGAATTTCAGGTTAATAAACTCGCGTTCCTTAGTTTCAAATTAACGCGAATTCAATCTGGCTTTTTCGCTGTGTTGGTCAAATCAATTTGTTAATGCTACAGATCCTGTGCCCCCTAAATCTCCCATTTTGGAAAACTTTGAGAATCCGATACTTTTTTGGCTTGAAGTCCGCCACTCGTGGGAGATTTAGGTTGCCCTCCAAGATCTGTAGCTCTCAAAGATCAATTTGGTATTGGTCAAATCTTCTATCTTCCAACCCCTCAGACCTGGAGGACTTTAGACTGTTAAGATGCTCACCAGGAATTCACACCATCCCTAACCTATGATTCCTGTCGTCTCAGTCGATTGGTTGCGCGAACATCTTGAAGAAGTGACGATCGTTGATTGTCGATTTTCGCTCATGGAGCCAGATTTGGGACGGCAGCAGTATGAGCAGGGGCACATTCCAGGGGCGTATTATTTGGATTTGAATCGAGACTTGTCGAGTCCGGTAGGTCGGCATGGCGGACGGCACCCTTTGCCAGATGTGGTAGCGTTGGGGGCGAAATTGTCAGAGATGGGAGTCACCAATTTGACTCAGGTGGTGGCTTATGACGATTCTCGGTTTGCTTTTTCGGCTCGACTTTGGTGGCTGTTGCGCTATCTGGGACACGATCGCGTCTCGGTTCTTAATGGCGGATTCAGAGCATGGCAGGCAGCCGGAAATTTAACGACGACAAGGCAGCCCGATCGCCGCTCTGGAAGCTTTATTCCTCAGCCTCAGAGCGATTGGGTTGTAGACATTGCCGCTGTCCAAGCCAAAAAAGACTCGGTGGCACTGGTTGATTCGCGTGAGGCAGAGCGCTATCGAGGAGAACGAGAACCCATCGACCCGATCGCGGGCCACATCCCCGGAGCTGTCAACTATCCGTGGCAAGATGTGACCAACGCAGACGGATTTTTGATTGAGCAACCCGATCGCTGGGCAGACGTACGATCGGCTTCAGAAATTTTGGTTTACTGCGGATCAGGCGTGACGGCGTGTGTCAATTTGCTGTCTTTAGAACTAGCAGGCATCGACGCAAAACTCTATGCAGGCAGTTGGAGTGATTGGTGTTCGTATCAAGTTTCAAAATAACGTTCCAAAGTTCCTCAAAGTGAGGAGTTGGAAGGCAGAAAACCTAAATACCGCAGCGAAAAAACTCGATCGAATTCGCCTTACTCCAATCGATGAAACTGATTCATAAAAGCCCGATCGATGCGGTCTTTGAGCAACCAGAGAAGCGACGATCGCCAGCCAAACGTTCCATAAGAAGCCACCGCAGAACGATCACCCGTTCCGATTAAGCTGAGATACTGCCTTTGAGGATGATAAGACCCTAACGGCTGTTGTCGAATCACACGGCACAGATTGTTAAACAGTGGCTTTCCTTGACGGACGGCAAACACACCCGCCTTGGGACGAGGAGAATTGACCATCGCTGCAACGTCACCCGCCGCAAACACTTGGGGATGAGAGACGGACTGTAGCGCATCGTTGACCAAAATAAATCCGTTTTGATCCACAGCCAGTCCAGCTTTGCCTAGCCAGTCTGGAGCCGAAGCTTCTGTCACCCAAACCGTTGCATCACAGACGATCGCCAACCCCGATTCACACATCACCGTCCCCTGACGCACTTCTCGCACCGTTTCTGACAGATGAAGCTGAATGCCTCGCTGATTTAGCAGTTTCTCAAAAAAACGTCGCACCCAGGGACTATGTTTGGGCATTAATTCTGAAGCGCGATGAAAGAGATGCACCGTCACCTGCGATCGCAGTTCCAACAACCGATGCTGCATATTCAGCGCTAACTCGACTCCACCCGTTCCGCCGCCCACGATGCCGATCGTTTGAGCTGAGACAGACGACTGACAAAATTGCTCCCACCAGTCCAACAATTTCTGCACAGGTTTAGCGGGAATGCACTGTGCTGATTCAATGATCGCGGGCAATTTGGGCGTACTGCCAACATCGATCGACACCCAATCAAAAGCGACGGGAGCCTGGTTTTTACACAACACTTGCTGATTTTCTAAATCCAATCCAACGGCTTGATCGATTAAAAATTCTGCTTGAGCAAACTGAGTGAGCGATCGCAAATCAATGTGACAGTCCTCATGCGTATAAAATCCTGCAATTTGTCCCGGTAGCATTCCTGAATAAGGTGTGTCAGAGGCTTCGCTGATCAAGGTCAAACGCACCCCAGGCAACGGATTCAAACCAAACAGTCGGAGGGCGATCGCGTGGCTATGTCCTCCACCGACCAGCACAAGATTTTTGAGCATTGGTTTCTGTGTCATGTCCTGATTTTACGGTGGGGAAGGGGAGGAGACATTGGACGGTGGGCGAGAAGCATAGGACGGTGGGCGAGAAGCATAGGACGGTGGGCGAGAAGCATAGGACGGTGAACTGCTTTGTTTAAGCTCAGGATTGGGTCGCATACTGGCAGCGATTTGTCAAACGATAAAAGCGTTCACTCTGCGGGATTGGCGGTATCCTGATAGGATTGTGAAATCTATGTTGGGGAGTTTCTGATGGATAAGATGCTGTGGCTGGCTGGCTTGGGAGTTGCGATCGCCCTAGGAAGCTGTGGCAAGCAAGATCGAGCGCAGATCCAAAAATCACCCGATGCCGTCCCTGTGACTCAGGCTCCCAAAAATTTTCCCAAGCCGACCGTCAGTGCGAATGCACCGATGCCGACGATCGCCGTCAAGGGAATGATTCAATCAACCAGCGCCCAGACTCGACTTTCTCGACTCTCAACTGCTAATCGGCGTGATCCCTTTGCCGCTGTACTCCCCCCCGAAATCAAGATGGGAGCGGTCAAAAATCAACCTGCGGCAACGCGATCCGTTTCTTCTCAAGTCCAACGGCCCACTGTCAAGCCCGCTACTCAAGCGCCCCAGATTGCCCTAACGCCTCTTCCGCCCAGTTCTTTGCCTGCCCTTCCGCCTGTTGCGGTCAACTCGGCCCCGCCGCTCGCTAATGTGCCTGTCCTTCCGCCTGTCTCGCGCACCAGTTTGGCGGATGCGATCGAGATTACGGGTGTGATTCAAGTTGGGGGCAAAGTAACGGCGATCATTCAATCTCCAACCGAATCGACCGCACGTTACGTTCAGCCCGGTGAATATCTAGCCAATGGCAGCGTCTTATTGAAACGCATTATCATGAGTAAGAACGGAGAGCCAACGATCGTGCTTCAACAAAACGGTGTTGAGGTGACCAAATCGATCGGCAGCACCCGTGTCGCCAGCGCTCTATAGGAATCAATAGCTGCAAACTGACTTCCTATCGATCTCCAGAAGACATCTTCTAAGACAAATCCCCAATTCATCCCAAATTCCTTTCATCCCTCATCCCTCATCCCTCAAAACGGAGCTTCCTGGCATGATGGAGCCTTCCCCGCGATCGACTCACTCCAAGCAAATGTCTAGAGCAAACCCAGAACGGCGATCGCTCAACTACCAGGAGTCTTATATCTGTCCGGTGTGTCGTCATGGGCAGATTGAGGCGTTGACGCTGATGGATGCCTTTGCCTGCAATTTTTGTCGCCACATCTTTACGGCCAATTTGCGAGAGCAGTCCATTCACGTCGAAGATAGCTCTCAGCCGATGAGTTGGCGCTGGAATGGTCGCAACTGGCAAGCTGCAAATCAGCCCGATGTCGATCTGACCGTGGTGATCTGGCTGGTAGGTGTGGCGCTAGTGATTTTGCCCCCGGTGCTGGTGGGAATTCCGGCTTACATTTTTACCCCGTTGGAGGGGAGCGATCGCTCCTGGTTTCCGGCTTTTTGGGTGGGGCTGACTTTTGTCACGCACTTTTTGTTTGTCGCGTGGCTAATGGTTGAGCATTATCAACTGCCGCTCTATGTGTCCTACAAAATTCGTTTGCGCCAATGGTTTGAGCGACGTTAATTGGTTAAGGGACGCTATCATCTCTATCTATTCCTGGATAGTCTTGATAAAGAACTTTTGAACACTCCTGCTGGGGTTCCCATTGAGGTATTACGTCAGATTTACGAAGTCGTAAAGGAACGATTCAGCAAAGCATAGATTAAGGGAAATAACTTATGCAGATCACGATCGACCTGCCGCCAGATCTGGAACAAGACCTGATCCGTCAAGCGGCGCAATCTGACATTCCACTTCAGACCTTAATTCTGCAAGCCTTGCGTCGGATGATTGAAACGCCCCCTGTTTCCACTTCTCAATGGTCAGAGGCTATCTTGTCCTACGAAGGAATTCCTGACTTCCCTGCACTTGAGTCCTACCGTGACGAACTCCTTTCACCCCATGAACCGGAGCTATTCTGATGCGTTATCTGCTCGATACTTGCGTTATCAGCGACTTCATCAAGGGCGAAACTGGTACTAAAGCCAGGCTCAAGCAAACCCCACCCGTTGATATTGCCGTTTCTGCAATCACGGTCATGGAGTTACGCTACGGCTTGGCACTCAATCCACAACGCGCCCAAAAAATCGAAGCGACGATCGCCAGTTTTCTGGCTTCTGTGACAATTCTCTCTTTCAGCATTGTAGAAGCTGAACAAGCGGCTCAGATCCGGGCTGCTCTCAAATCTCAAGGACAGCCGATCAGTGCCTACGATGTCTTAATTGCGGCTACTGCACTTCAACAGACCCTTCTCATGGTCACAGCAAACCAGCGAGAATTCGATCGAGTTCCTGGTCTACAAACTGAGAATTGGCGACAGCCTCAGAAAATTGGTTGATGCAAACCCCAAGGAATTATCTGCTGGAGCGGATGGGCAAGAGATCTCGGTTGCGACGCATACTGGTCTATTGCCGCTCAGAATGATCGTTCGCTGTTAGCTTAGAAGAGTTACCTTCTTGGCGCAGATCAGTTATGTCTGTCGATTTTAGTGCGGCGATTCCGACCTTTGTGATTACGCTGCGTGAAGGAGTCGAGGCAGCCCTTGTCGTAGGAATTGTGCTGGCTTATTTGAATAAAGCGGGTCAGTCTCGACTCAATGCCTGGGTGTATGGCGGTGTCGCTGGAGGAATCGGGGCCAGCGTCCTGGTTGGCATTCTATTTAACTGGACGATTCAAGCGCTGCAAGTGTCCGATCGCCCTTATGCCCCCGTTCTCAAACCGTTGATTGAAGGGGTGTTGGGTGTAGTGGCGATCGCACTCCTCAGTTGGATGCTCATCTGGATGACTCAGCAGGCAAAATCTCTCAAATCCGGTGTAGAAACTCAGATTGGACAGGCGCTCAAAGAAGATGTTGGCGCAGGTTGGGGCGTTTTTGGTCTGATCTTTTTTGCCGTTTTGCGAGAAGGGTTTGAAACCGTTGTCTTTATTGCTGCCAAATTTCAGCAGGGGTGGGTTCCCGTCGGAGGCGCGATCGCGGGATTGGTGACAGCGGCGGCGATCGGCGTTCTACTCTTCAAATGGGGCGTGAGAATCAACCTGCGTCTGTTCTTTCAGATCATGGGGGTGTTTTTGCTGCTGATCGTTGGCGGGTTGGTCATTTCAGCCCTGGCTCATTTCGACAAAGCGTTGGGAAGGCTGGCTCAAGAGCCACAGTTTGCTTCTGTTTGCCCGTCTGGATTGGCCCAAAACGCTTCCTGCTTTCTCGGATCGCCCGTTTGGAATTTGCACGAAATTTTGCCCGATCGCCAATTTCCCGGCATCATCTTGCACACGCTGTTTGGCTATGTCGATCGCTTGTATCTGGGGGAAGCGATCGCCTATCTCCTCTTTCTGCTAACCGTTGGCGGCATTTACTTACAAAGCATTACTGGCTGGACAGGACTCAGGACTGGAGACCAAAGACTGAAGACTAAAGACTAAAGACTGGAGACTGAAGGCTCTAGATACTGTCTAAAGTCCAACGCCCAATATCCAAGACCCCATCCAACAAAAACTGGGATCAAAAGCTTTCACTTTCAACCCCAGACAAGGTAGCTGCACTTAACTTAAATCCACATCATCAGGAAACCAACAGCACGACTAGCCCTGAACGGCTTTACGACGACGAGACGCAGCCAGCAGACCAACAACGCCTAGACCTGCCAGAGTAGCGGGTTCGGGAACGTGAACAGACGCAGCAGACAGCGCAAAGTCAGAGTTTTTGGAGCCAGACGGATAGTTGCCCTTGGCATCTTTGACTTTTACGGGGGTGAGGCTAAACCCAGCGATTTCAGTTTTGCCAAAGGGGTTGAGAATGTTGTAAGACCCACCCTCATTGGTGAGAGAAGGCGAAACATTCACCACAGAGCCACCGGGGAGACTCCAAACGGCTGTGTTGTTGCTCGTTACCGTGAGTTTACCGACCGTGTTGAGAACACCGCCCGCCGTAACGAGAGCAGCTTCAAAGACTTGATCGAAGTAGACTCCTGGCTGATACAAAAAGCTGAGTTGCAGTGATTCGAGAACGCCTGCTTTTTTGAAGTCAACTTTGAGGGATTCACCGAGATCAATTTCGCCTTGAGACGAGTCGCTAGAAAGCTTTTTGGCATCTTGAGCCACTCCGATTCCTAGAATTCTGCCGACGGTTTTTTGCGTCAATTGGCGGTTATTACTGGGATTAGCTGAGAGCTTGAAAAAGTTGTTGACGAGGCAGCTTTGTTGACCAACACAGTTTTGACCAACGGCATCCTGAGCGGTAAAAGAAGCGGCTTGAGCAGACGTGCTGGTGAGGGCGATCGCGCCAGTCGAGAGAACACCAGCCAAAATCGAGAGACGAGTCAATTGAGACATTTTTTTGCTTCAGTGAGTGAGTAGAAGAGGAAGCAAGCGTTTTTAGCGATTCGGTACTCAGTACATACCGCAAAAGCTACGTATAAATTGTCTTCCTTGCTTTGATGTTTCCATACTATTACGCAAACTCCGTAGTTCACCCGATCTCACCCTTTCTTTATGCAACGCTCAAAAAAATGCCTGTATCTCTAACTTTGTGTAAGGTGTGGGAATAAATCGCAATTTGATCGTTCCGTAGGGGCACTGAGTTCTACGTAATAATTGTTACTTAAACGTAGTGATCAAACCACGCCTCGGTAACTTTTCTAACCGGGACGAATTGCAGATCAGCGTTTTCTCTTATGTTTTCTGTTATGTGTTTTCTCTTATGAATGTTGAGGACGATCGCAAGTTCCTCTCAAGGTCATCCCTAAAAAAACGCAGACTCAACAAAATTCTTGACTTCGACTACAGATCCGGAAGCGCTTTCTGAGCCTCACGTTAACGTTAACTCGATGAAGTTCCTTTGCTTCGGTATCAAGCTTCTGCCTCCCAAACCGCCCAATTAGAGGGACTTTAGAACAAGATTTCTGGCTCGTAGCAAAGGAGTTATTGAACTTGCACTAAAAAATAGCTCCAAACTTCAGTACTACACTGAAAATCTGGAGCTAAAAGAATTTACAAATCCGCAGCGACGAGTCTTTACGCCAACACCGTTTTTGCTTGCTGGGCCACTTGCTCGACTTGATCCTGGGACAGTGTTTCTAAGGCCGATCGCGCCTCTGGTGAGTCAAACGCACTCATAGCCTGCACGACTCGATAGCGAATTTGCCAATCTGGGTTAGAGACATAAGGCATCAAAATCCCCACCGCTCGTAAATCGCCCAACTCACCTAGAGAGCCGATCGCCGCCGTTTTCATTAAGTCGTTGTCCGATTCGAGGGCCTCTTGCAGCAGATCAAACGCGCGAGTATCGCCCAATTCTCCCAAAGCAGCCACGATACTAAAGCTCACCAGCCACTCCCCTGTTCTGTGGTAAAGCTGCTGTAAATCGTCGTAGGCTTCTGTGAGTTTGAGTGCGGCGATCGAGTCTGCGGCGGCCGCTTGCACGTCAGGTTCTGGATCAAATAGTCCCGCTTTGAGCAGTTTTAGCGCCTGTTGACGATCCTGACTGCCCAGAGAAGAAAGCTGACTCACCGCCGCGTAGCGCACCCGCACATTGCTATCCACCACAGGTTGTTGAATCATCTGAAACGCGATCGCTGGCTCAAGTTGACGCAGTTGATTGACCCCGCGCATCCGATCGCCAAAATCTGTGGAATCTAAAAGTTCTTTCACCGACTCAGAGGTAATGCTCATCCTAATCAAGTTTTGAGTTTTTATTTTGAATGATCCGCCCAATTTCGCAGCCAGAATCCGCTTTACGTCTGCTCTGCGGCCATCGCTCGAATGATGTCGCCACGAGTGAGAATGCCTATCACATGCCCTGCCTTATCCACCACAGGTAGACGGTGAACATTGCGATCGTGCATCAGTTTGGCGGCCTCCGAAAGGGGTTTGTCGGGGGCGATCGTCACAACAGGGTCGTGATTCATGACTTCGCCAGCCGTTTGCCCCAGGGCTTTGTGCAGATCTTTTTCGTAGCGAGATGGATTTTCGAGATAAATCACGCTGTCGAGGATCATGATGTAAGCCGGAGGAGTCACGCCGCTCTCTTGCCACATCAGATCGCTTTCAGAAATAACGCCCACCAGTTTTCCAGCTTGATCGACCACCGGGAGACCGCTAATCCGCCGCTCCGCCAAAGTTTGAATGACTTCTTTAAGGGGAGTTTCGGGATGTGCAGTCACCGGGTCGCGAGTCATAACATCCGCAATGGTTTTTGGCATGGGAATGATCGCTCTAAGGTTCTGAGGATCATTATTGAGGAATTTGGGGGATCACCTTCGATCGCGTTCATAGCTTGTAACAAAGGTTTGCGCTGATCCCGCAGTTTTACCCTAATCCCAGATCCGTGACCGCCCCCAGACTACTCGACGAAACGAGTTTGGCATACTTGGCTAACACGCCTTTGGTATAGCGAGGAGCGGGTGGTTTCCAGGTTGAGCGGCGGCGATCGAGTTCTGTGTCTGACACATTCAATTGCAGCAACCGGGCAGGCGCATCAATGGTGATCAAGTCTCCTTCTCGAACGAGGGCGATCGTGCCTCCGACAAACGCTTCTGGGGCGACGTGACCGACGACCATGCCGTAAGTGCCGCCAGAAAAGCGTCCGTCTGTGATCAGTCCAACCGAATCGCCCAACCCAGCCCCAATGATTGCCGACGTGGGAGCCAACATTTCACGCATCCCGGGCCCACCTTTTGGCCCTTCATAGCGAATGACCAAGATATCTCCCGCGACAATTTTATTTGCCAGAATTGCTTCCAAGCAGGCTTCTTCTGATTCAAAAACTCTGGCTGGGCCAGTAATCTGAGCTTTCTTAATGCCCGTAATTTTTGCGACTGCGCCTTCGGTTGCCAGATTGCCGCGCAAGATTGCCAGATGTCCTTGAGCATAGATTGGCTTGTCCCAGGGACGAATCACATCTTGATCGGGACGCGGCTCATTAGGAACGTCTCGCAGCACTTCGGCAACGGTTTGCCCCGTCACAGTCAGGCAGTCACCATGCAGCAAATCGTGAGCCAGCAGCATTTTCATGACTTGAGGAATGCCGCCTGCTTTGTGTAGATCGGTTGCCACATAGCGTCCAGACGGCTTGAGATCACAGAGAACGGGCACGCGGGCGCGAATTCGTTCAAAGTCGTCCAGTTTCCATTCAACGCCGGCTGAGTGAGCGATCGCCAAAAAGTGTAAGACAGCATTCGTCGAGCCACCCACCGCCATGATCACCGAAATGGCATTCTCGATCGACTTACGTGTAATGATGTCTCTCGGCAAAATCTGATTGCGAATCGCTTCGACCAATACTTTGCCCGCGAGTTTGGTATTGTCTGCTTTTTCGGGGTCGATCGCCGACATCGTAGAGGAATACATCAAGCTCATGCCCATTGCTTCAAAGGCAGAAGACATGGTGTTGGCAGTGTACATTCCGCCACAGGAACCCGCTCCCGGACAGGCGTTGCGCTCGACAGCGTAGAGCATTGCTTCATCAATTCTGCCTGCACTGTATTGACCGACCGCCTCAAAAGAACTGACGACCGTTAAATCAGTGCCTTCTAAATTCCCTGGTTTGATGGTGCCGCCATACACAAAGACAGCGGGAATATTCATTCGAGCCATTGCGATCATGGCACCGGGCATATTTTTGTCGCAGCCGCCGATCGCCAACACGCCATCCATACTTTGACCCATGCAGGCCGTCTCGATCGAATCGGCGATCACATCCCGCGAAACGAGCGAATACTTCATGCCCTCGGTGCCCATCGAAATGCCGTCGCTGATGGTGATCGTGCCAAAGATTTGAGGCATTCCACCCGCCGATCGAATTCCAGTCTCAGCTTGAATGGCGAGGGGAGCGATTCCCATATTGCAAGGTGTGATCGTACTGTGAGCGCTGGCCACTCCCACGATCGGCTTGGTAAAGTCTGCATCCCCAAACCCAACGGCTCGTAACATGGCGCGATTGGGCGATCGCTGGACACCCTGAGTAATGGCTTGGCTTCTAAGATTATCTGACATGCTCTCTTCTCAATTGACGATCGGCGAGTGGTTGAGAGTGCGTTCGCTGAACGACCCACAGAGAGATATTCTAGAACTTCTTAGCAGGCAAAATGTTTGTGTTTCAAGAATGTTATTGGCTGCTGACGAGCCGTTTGACGAGTTCACAAAATCCCTCACCTTCGGGGGCGGTTGTAATGTAGGTGGGTTGGTGAGTTAGTTGGTCGGCGTAATGCAGCACGTTTGCGACTCCGACTGAGGTAGGAAAGACCCTCGGATCAAATAAACTTTCGTCATTGGGACTGTCGCCGACTGTGAGAATTTCATCCGATGCAAAGCGATTTTTGAGAACGGTTAACAACCCATCGGCCTTGTTTTGCTGAAGGGGTTTAATGTGGCACTGAACATTGCTATACGTGAAGCTCCAGCCTTGAGACTGACAGAAATTAGCGATCGCTGCCAACTCCTCCAAACTCAGCCCTGTCACATCAAACGTCCAATCGGTTAATCGAAAACGGTTATCGTGCGATTCTTCAAGCGTGGGAAATTGAGTCTGCAATTGTCGGAAGGTTTCTGCTAATTTTTGGCGATGCTGATTGAGATCAGGAATGGGAACGAGTAAGCTTCCGAGATCATTTTCGATCAGATTGGAGTAAAGCAAACCGCCATTCTCTGCGATCGCGCCTACAACCGGAAGATAATTTGCCAAACCGCTCACCCAGCCCGCCGATCGACCTGTGACAATCAGCACTTCAAATCGAGTTGAAAGGAGTTGCAGCGATCGCAACAGTTCGGGTGTAAATTTGCCTGCGGTGGTCAGCGTCCCATCCATATCGGTCGCAATCAGCCGAATCTTTTGGAGACAATGAGACGATTGAGAAAGCGGAAGTAGAGGCATGGAGGCTAAAAAAGGAGGGCTATGAAAATTCGTTCTGCAAACCAATCTGACATTCCTGGCATTTTACCGATGATTGCCAAAATCTGTGCGCTGCACCAAGCCTGGGACGCTGCCAAATATGATTTTTTGCCCCACCCTGAGCGATCGTATCAAAAGTGGTTAAGCAATCTGATTAGCGACCCTCAAGATCTTTGCTTAGTTGCTGAAGAATCCAATCAACTGGTCGGATTTTTGATCGCCACCGTCGAGAGAGAAGTTCCTATTTATACATTGAAGAGATACGCATTTGTGCACGATCTTTGGGTCGAGCCAGACTTTCGTCATGCTGGAGTCGCCCGTCAGATTGTAGAACAAGCAATCGCCCATTTCACTCAATTAGAGATTCCGCAAATTCGCTTAGATACAGCGCTGGAGAACAAGTCTGCCCGGAATTTGTTTGAAAAATGTGGATTTAGAATGAGTACGATCGAGATGTTGATCGAACTTCACAAAGGATGAGAGGTCAAAGGACGCTGAATTCAAATCGCCCACTCCGCAAATTTTACGCCTCACCCCTCACCCCTCACTCCTCACTCCCCCGGATTTCTCTCCCCCATGATGGTTTACTTTTGATTCGGGGGCATTCTGAAAACGATTCAAGTTCCTAGCCAGCATCGTCTATGTCATCTCAGCTTATTTTTCCCTTACTCGCTCAAGCCGCTCCCAAAACGACCAAAACAAAATCGGCTTCCAGTCCCGCTGCGGTCTCTACACCGAGTCAAGACGCTGGGCAACAAGTTTGGATGGCCGCCTCTGGTGGGTTGTTTTTGCTGCTGGTGGTTCTTGGCATTTTCTCTACAATTCAAGCCAACAAGCTCAAAAAACAGGTCAAATTTGAGACGTTTAAGAATCGAGAACTGCACAAAAAGCTGAAATACGCTGTAGAAACGATCGGCAAAATGGAGCGTAACCCCGATCTGATTCACTCGCGAGAGTTTAACCTCGACTATCTGAGAATGCGGATGGCTGAAGAGGTGTTTCACTTTGCGATCGTCAATCAAATCAAAATCAAAGTCAAAGACAAAATTACGATCGCGCTGCGTCCGGGTCAGGCCAATCAAGGTGAAATCGGCATTGCTAGCACAGGGCGACAGGTCGATGAGATTTTTGATGTCGAATATGAAGCAAAAGATGCCAGCGGCAAACTCTCCAAGCGCGTTCTGTTTCGCATTCAAATCAAGATTCTCAAATTGCCGACTCAGCCCACTTCGGTCACGATTAATCAGATCATCGACTGCTTTGAAACTTTCCTGAGTCCTTCTCACGAAAACGAAACCTGGCAGCCTGCCGTCCAGGGCCGCATCGCCAACATGCGCTGGGATCAAAAAGCAAAACCCACGCCTCTCTTAGTTTTAGAGCAAACCCAGGAAGGCTCCAATGTCACCTTTAGAACCAATCGGATGGCAGGACAAGCTTAAGGTTTGATGAGTCACAACTCGCCCGATCGCGTCAAATCTCCAGGATAATAGAAGCATCTCTATTTGAAATGACTCCTATGCAGACCAGCGATCGTCCTCTTGCCTCTAGCTTTCAGTTAGCTCGCACCGCTTCCGTGACTCGCAAAACAGGCGAAACGGATGTGAAAGTTAGCCTCAATCTGGATGGGACAGGTCACTGTGTTGCCAAAACAGGGGTGCCGTTTCTAGATCACATGCTGCATCAGATCGCGTCACATGGACTGATCGATCTCGACGTGCAAGCGACAGGCGATATTGAAATCGACGATCACCATACCAATGAGGATGTGGGCATTACGTTGGGGATGGCGTTGGCTCAGGCATTGGGCGATCGTAAAGGCATTGTCCGCTTTGGTCATTTTGTCGCCCCGTTGGATGAAGCTTTAATTCAAGTAGCGCTCGATTTTTCGGGTCGTCCCCATCTCAGCTATGGGTTAGACATTCCGACTCAGCGCGTGGGAACTTACGATACGCAGCTTGTGAGAGAATTTTTTGTGGCGATCGTCAACCATGCCCAGATAACGCTACACATTCGGCAATTAGACGGCATTAATTCTCACCACATTATTGAGGCAACCTTTAAGGCCTTTGCGCGATCGCTCCGCATGGCAACCGAAATCGATCCGCGTCGGGCCCATACGATTCCCAGTTCAAAAGGCGTGCTTTAGCTGCTCCCGTTGCCTTTAGAATAACCTGGTGAATAAATTCCGCAGAATACCTGGCAATTAATGTTAGCTTCGCAAGAGCAGTCGGGGGGCATCTATGATTCGTGCAGGAAGCCTATTCATTTCTTCTCTCCCAGATTTGGCGATCGTCCCTTCCAGTCACTCGCTTGCTCGTAGGCGTAGCCGACTTGAAATATCTGGTCTTCTCGCAAAACGTTGCCTAAAATTTGGAGACCGATCGGCATTCCCTGACTATCGAATCCACAGGGGACGCTCATGCCAGGAAGACCTGCCAGATTTGCAGGAATCGTCATCAAGTCGGTCAAATACATACTCAGCGGGTCAGCCGTCTTCTCACCGATTTTGAAGGCGGTCGTTGGCGCGGTGGGAGACACTAATACATCGACTTGAGAAAAGGCTTGCTCGAAATCTTGCTTGATTAGCGTTCTGACCTTCTGAGCTTTGAGGTAGTAAGCGTCGTAGTAGCCTGCTGACAAGACGTAGGTGCCGATCATAATTCGGCGTTTCACTTCTGCGCCAAAGCCCTCAGCACGAGTGCGAGTGTACATGTCCATCAGGTTTTCGGCATCCTCAATGCGGGCACCGTATCGGACTCCATCGTATCGGGCTAGATTGGCTGAGGCTTCCGAGGGGGCAATGATGTAGTAGGCGGCAATGCCATAGCGGAATCGGGGACAGGAGATTTCTTGAATTTCGGCTCCCAAGTCTTTGAGTTGCTCGATCGCCGTTCTCACCGCTTTTTCGACTTCAGGATCTAGCCCTTCGCCAAAGGTTTCTCGAATTACACCAACTTTTTTGCCTTTGAGATCGGGGGTGAGAAACTGCGTGTAGTCGGGAATGTCTACTTTGAGACTGGTCGAATCTTTGGCATCGTATCCGGCGATCGCGTTGAGCAAAATGGCGGTATCTTCGACCGATCGACCAAAGGGGCCGATCTGATCCAATGAGGACGCAAAGGCGACTAGCCCATATCGAGAAACGAGTCCGTAGGTGGGTTTGAGTCCGACAATGCCGCAAAAAGAAGCGGGTTGACGAATTGATCCGCCTGTATCCGACCCTAGCGAAACGGTACATTCTCCGGCAGCAACGGACGCGGCCGACCCACCAGACGACCCACCCGGCACGCGAGACAGATCCCAGGGATTGGCGGTGAGTTGGTAAGCAGACGTTTCAGTCGAGCCGCCCATTGCAAACTCATCCAGATTGGTTTTGCCGACGATCACGGCTCCGGCATCTGCGACTTTTTGCGTCACGGTCGATTCGTAAGGCGGCACGAAGTTTTGCAGAATTTTGGACGCGCAAGTAGTGGGAATGCCCTGGGTGCAGAGGTTGTCTTTGAGGGCGATCGGAATCCCCGCCAACAGCCCGATCTCCTCGCCAGCCGCGATTTTGGCATCCACCTGTTTGGCCTGCGCCAGGGCACGATCGGCGGTGATGTGCAAGAAGCTATGAAGCTTTGGCTCTAGTGCTTGAATCTGATCCAAGGCAGCTTGAGCGATTTCGGCAGCAGACCGTTCTTTGCGGATGAGTTGTTGATGCAACTCGCGAATGGATGCCATGTAATGCCCTCTCTCTGTGTCAGCGTCCAACTAAATAGTATAGGGGCGATAGGCAGCAATCGAGGGGTTGTTATGCTGCCGTCGCTTCTTCATAAACTCAAGGCAAGGGAATTCCTGCGGAACGAATAGCCAATTTAACAGCCCCTTTGACCACATCACTCACTGTTGCATCTCCCAATGACTGCCCCCACTTTAACAAGTTGGCTTTGATTGTCGAATTGGTTTGAGCCTGAGTCGCCATGTCTCTTGCTACCTGCTCCTGAGCAACATCAACTGTCACTCCTTTCTTCTGCAACTGCTCAATCAAGTCTTGAATTTGTGCTGCTGCCCTGCTCAAGTCACTACCCATATTGATGTAGTTACCCTGAACATACGTTCCGGTGTTAGATTCAATATAGTTACCGCTACCTGTATTGATATGTCGATCTACACTCATTACATGATTCTCCACGATTGCCTTTGCTTCCACACTAACTGGTCTACTTGCCATTAGTCTGGCAATTTCCATCAAATTAGTATTTTGGTGTTGATAAGCTTCAATTTCTCGATCTTTTGCTTGTAGTTGATGCCGATACTTCTCGTTGATAGATTTGAGAGCCGATTCATATCGCTGTTTCAGAGATTTTTCTAATTTTGCTTTATCTGCTCCTAGTGGTACCTTGACGCGAACAATAAATGCCCCATCATTTTTATTTTCTATTGCCTGAATTGATAACTCTTTCCCTTCTGTCTCAACTTTTAGTTTCTCTAGAGAAATCAGTAGGGCATTCCAATCTACTCCATTTCTAAAGATTAGATCAACTGTACCTAAAGCTTTTTGGAAAAGCTTGTTGAAATCGCCGGGGGCAAAAACTCCACTACTTGGACGACGTTCTTGATTTCCCGACTTTAAATAAACATACTGACATTCAGTATCATCTAAAGTAGTACCAGTATTAATATTCCAGTCTTCTAAGCAAGTAGCTGTAAAAATTGCTCCTGTGAAATCTGTTCCTAATGCTTGAGTTCTGCTTAAGTTGGCACCACTTAGATCAGCGTTAACAAAGTCAGAATCATTAATATTAGCTCCACTTAAATTAGCTTGACGCAGGTTTGCTCTGCTAAGGGCGGCATCACTTAAATTTACTCCTCTTAAAATAGTTTTACTAAGGTCAGTTTCACTTAGAATACTTTTGTTTAAATTTGCTTCGCCTAGATTAGCTCCTCTGAGATTAGCGCCGAAGAGAACTGTCTTACTTAAAATTGCTCCAATTAGAACCACTCCACTGAGATCAGCACCTGTTAAATCAGCTTCACTTAGAATTACTCCACTTAGAATCGCTCCGCTAAAATTACTACTAAAAAAGTTTGCCTTACTTAAAACTGCCCCGCTTAAAATTACTCCACTTAAATCAGGAACGATGTTTGGGTTTTCTTCTACCCAATCATTCCAAATTTCAATACCCTGTCGAAGAATTGCTAAATGTTCCTCGTTCGCCATTACAGACTTTCCTCAAGGGTTTATCAGTTGGCGAAGCGAGAATTCTAATGAAACAAGGTCTTCTTGAATCGTTTGCCAGATGATGAATAGGTTCACCTGAAAATACTCGTGAATCACAATATTTCGCATTCCACGCACATCATCCCAAGGAATTTCAGGATGTGAAACTTCCACATCAGGTGGAATGCTACGAACTGCTTCACCAATAATTAGACCTCTCGCACATTAACGAAAATTCGACGTTTCAAACTACTGGCTGCTCTGGTTTTAGACTAAAAATGAAAGCCAACTTTGCAGATTTAGCTCCAAATCTTTCGGCTCAAGGCTTTCGCCATCTAATCTGCAAGAGGTCTATTGCTAGGTTGTACAAGACTGCCCTGATCGTTTTGCGATCGCCTTGAAACTCCTCAAAGGTTGTCTCGTTTGTGAACTCTCGGATCTCTGCGATCGCGGCTAGTACATCTCTTACTCTATTTTGCCAATCTCTAGAAGGCACGAATCGCCTCCCGAAAAACAGGTTCCCGTAGATAAGGTTTGAGGGAGTCGGGTGTACCCAGATCAACCGAACTCTCTAAAATCTCCTCCAGGTATCGTTTCAAGCGTACAAAGGTGAACAACCCGACCGGGCGATCGAACTCTACCAGCAGATCGACATCGCTGTCTATTCGCGCTTCATCTCTTGCTACTGAACCAAACAGCATCAGAGACTTTACGCCAAAATCCTTCAGCGTGTTTTGGTGCTTTGCCAGTAATATAAGGGCCTCCTGTTTTCGCACTACCTAACCTGCAATGAAAAGAAAAACCTATCGAGAATTGTAGCCCACCAGTCACCTCCCAATTGCGTCTCAACCAAAAATTCACAGCTACTTGGGCATCGTGTCCACAGATAGCTTGCTGCTTGCGCTCCCACCGATAACTCAAGGTAGCATAACAAGCGGGCTGACCAAATTTTGGCAGAAGCGGACGTGATTTCTGAAACACAGATCCGATCGGTGACCTTAGAAAATGTTCTGGTGGACACAGGAGCTACAACACTCTGTTTGCCATCAGAAACGATCGCCCAGCTAGGACTGCAAATTCTCAAAGAAGTCAACGTCTCAACCGCAATGGGAATTGGCAAAGCTCGAATCTTTCAGGATGCAAAGATTTCTCTGCGGGGGCGAGAAGGGACATTTGAATGTTTGGAGTTGCCCGGAGGTCGCGATCCCCTTCTGGGTGTGATTCCTTTAGAGGCGTTGGGCATCAAGCTAGATTTACAAAATCAGACCTTAAGACTGTTACCCATCAGTTCTACAGAAACTTACCTGACGATTTATTAGGAAAGGCGTGAAGGGGATTCAACTTAAAGCGGTCTAATAGTAATAGTCTGGCTGGGGAGTGGTCTTAGCTGTAGAAGAGCCGTAGAAATAGTAGTTGGCGGTGTAGCTGACTCGGACTTGAGATTGACTGCGAACCCGATCGCACCCTTCAGTAGGCGCTTTGCCGCCTGTCGTTTCTAATCGCTGAATCCAATTGACGGGGCTAAATTTGCCGCTTCCTTCATGAGATTTGGCCTCCAGCAATAGCCAGGGAATCGTATCTTTGTCGGGCGCACCGGACTTTTCTTTGAGTTGCCCTGCAATTTTGCTGCCGTCATTGGCTTCCCAGGTGGGCCCGGCGTAGTGCTTTCCAGTCGTTTTGCCTTGGTCGTTGAGCAACACCGCATCAGGTGCTCTTAGTGTCCATTCAAACTGATTGGCATCTTCTGCTTTAGCTTTGCATTCATAAATCTGCACGCCTTGAGCCGCCATTTTGAACAAAAGTTCTTGACCCGATGGCACCTGTAAATTTTTGGGCACATCAGGAGCAGCTTGAGCAGAGAGATTCAAGGTTCCCAGACTGATCGCAGAGAGCAGCAAGCAAGAAAGTCGATTCATGGCAGACTCCTTAGAAGAATAGATAGCTGAGGGATTACACGAGCGATCGTTTGACTTTATGCAGCAGTCCGCCTTGAAAAGCTAAAATCTTCAGATGGCTGAGAGGGGAAACCCAGCTTAATGATGTCAGGCAAGGGAACAAACGTGAAAAAACTTGGATTTCGAGCGCACCTTCAGCAAGCCGTAAAATTAGCTGGTTTTTTGCTGTTGAGTTGGCTGTTGGTGATGGGTTCCCCTTTACTGGCAGCGCCGATTAACCCCCAGCTAGAAGAGCAAGTGCTGCAAATTATTCGCAAGCATCCAGAAGTGATTCTCGAATCGGTCAGGACTTACCAAAAACAACAGCAAGATCAGCAGCGGCAGTCCCAGCAGGCGTTTGTTGATCAGATGAAAACGAATCCGAGGGCGGTGATTGGTCAGTCTCCGACGACGGGTGCCAAAGCTGGAAAGGTTGTGCTGGTCGAGTTTTCTGACTTTCAGTGTCCTTATTGCGCGGCGGCCAGTGCCACACTCAAGCAGTTTTTAGCAAAACACGGCGACGAAGTGACTTTGGTGTATAAACACTTTCCGCTAACGACGATTCACGCTGAGGCGATGCCTGCGGCAAAAGCCGCCTGGGCCGCTGGACGGCAGGGCAAATTTTGGGAGTATCACGATGCGCTGTTTACCAATCAGAAACAGTTAGGGGAAGCCTTTTACTCACAAACTGCCAAGACTTTGGGATTAGATGTAGCGCGATTTGAGCGCGATCGCTCCAGTAAGGCCGCAGAGACGGCGATCGTTCAAGACCTCCAGTTAGGCGAAAAGCTGGGCGTTGAAGGGACTCCGTTTTTTGTCATGAATGGAGTGGTTTTCTCTGGCTCGGTTGAGTTGCCGGAGTTAGAAGCGACCCTGGAGAAGCTGAAGGGATAAGGGGTGCTTGTTGGTTGAGGTTGAGCAATTTTGGTGGTGAGTGAGATGAAACGGTGGATTAACGGGTTGGCGGCGGTATCTTTGATGGTGGCGCTCGATCGGGCTGCGGTGGCCCAAAACAAAATTTATACGCCAATTCCGCTGACTTCTGGTAAGGAGATTTCGGATACGCTGTCGGATGCTGACATTCCTACAGGACAGGGCAATTTTGCGCGAGATTACTCGATCCAACTACAAGCGGGTGACCAGATTTCGATCGATTTATCGTCTGACAATTTTGATACGATCGTGACGCTGATGACGACCAAAGGCGAAACGGTTTCTGAGAACGACGACGGCCCAGATGGCACGACCAATTCGTTATTGTTTACGCGAATCGGCAAGCCCGGAAATTACATCGTGCGCGTGAAGGCATTTGGGGAAACCGTGGGCGGGCCCTTCAAACTAAAATTAACCAAGCTGAAACCCGTTCCTTAACCAGAAGATGAATTAGTTTAACAACGCTGTGACGAATCGATTTGAAACGGTGGAAGAAACGTGATTGGATGAGCGATCGAGAATAGCGCGCGATCGAGTTCACTCAAACTCTGGTGCCCATAAATCGGTAACGGCTACTTCCCAACCAGGCAGCACATCGGGAACCGTCAAAACATCGCCATCTTGCAACGTTACAACTTCCTGGTCTGAGCGGCGCATCTCAACCCAACGCTGTTCTGGATTGATCAAAATTCCTACTCTGGTGCCCTGTTGCAAAAACTCATCAATCTTATCTCTCAGTTTTTGAAGGCTGTCAGTAGGCGATTTGACCTCCACCATCAGATCGGGAGCTAACTCAGCAAAACTGCGGGGACTGCGACGTAGCCGTTCTGCCTGGACAAACGAAACATCTGGCGCACGAGTATCAGAGTTTGGCAACTTAAAGCCTGCACTAGAGCCTGTCACACGTCCCAATTTGCGAGGTCTAACCCAATTGCCTAAAACTCTTGCCACTTCGGTTGCTACCTCGTCTGATTCGTATCCACAGGGACTCATGATGATCACTTCTCCATTGACCAACTCCATTCGATAGTTGGGGTAATGCGCCTGAATGTTTTCTAAATCTTGAGTGGTCAAATGCATAAAGCCTCCTGTACAGTCTTTGGCTCGATAGTTTTATTGTGAGGGTGTTGGCAGCTTTTGGCGAGATCAGACTTCCCTTTTGTTCTTATCGATCGAAGCTGACCCAAAAATCTGGCTAGCCGATGTACTGTTAGGGTGTTTGGTGCGAGATTAACCGATGGAAAAATTGACGTTTTACATTGTCGATGTGTTTGCCGAAGAGAAGTATGCGGGCAATCAGCTTGCTGTCTTTCGTCATTGTGGAAACCTCTCCACGGAGCAAATGCAGCGAATTGCCAAAGAGATCAATTATTCAGAAACGACGTTCATTTTGTCTGAGGAGATGCGAGAAGGCGGCTATGACGTGCGGATTTTTACGCCCGATCGCGAGTTGCCGTTTGCTGGACATCCCACTCTGGGAACTGCATTTATTCTGCAACAAGAAGTCATCGGGCAGCCTGTCGAATCGGTGACGCTCAACCTGAAAGTGGGGCCGATTCCGGTGACGCTCAACTACCCCAATGGGACGATCGACCTGCTGTGGATGCGCCAAAATCCCCCGACGTTTGGACGAAAATTTGAGGCAACGACGATTGCGCCCATTCTCAATCTTGACCCCTCGGATCTGGACGATCGCTATCCGATTCAAGAAGTCTCGACCGGGCTGCCTTTTTTTATCGTGCCGTTAAAGACTCAGCGATCGCTCAAGCAGGCTAAAACGAACCGCGATCGCTTGTTTGAATTGCTCCAGACCACAGACGCGCAGGCCATGCTGATTTTTTGTCCAGAACCCTACCAGCCGATCAATCAACTCAGCGTCAGAGTCTTTGTCGATGCGATGGGCATTCCTGAAGATCCGGCAACGGGCAGCGCCAATGGCTGTCTAGCGGGATATTTGGCGAAGTATGACTATTTTGGCGACCCCTTGCAAGTAACTCATCACGCTCTTGAGATTCGCGTCGAACAAGGCTATGAAATTGGACGGCCGTCGCTGCTGTTTCTCAAGGCGCAAAAATCGGGCGATGCGATCGAGGTTTCCGTCGGTGGTCAGGTGGTGCTGGTAGCGAGAGGCGAATTTGTTTAGAGCATTTTTTCGAGGAATTGTTTGGCTCGATCGCACCTCGGATTGGCGAAAAAGTCTTTTGGAGAAGCGTCTTCAGCCAGCTTGCCCTGGTCTAAAAAGAGAATGCGATCGGCAACTTCGCGGGCAAATCCCATTTCGTGGGTGACGATCGCCATTGTGATGCCTGTTTGAGCGAGAGATTTCATCACGTCCAAGACTTCTTTGACGGTTTCGGGGTCGAGGGCGGAGGTGGGTTCGTCAAATAGGATAACTTCGGGTTCCATCGCGAGGGCACGGGCGATCGCGACGCGCTGTTTTTGTCCACCAGAGAGCCGAGACGGATACACATCGCACTTTTCATCTAATCCAACTTTTGCTAATAGCTCCATTCCTTTGCGTTTTGCTTCCGATTCGCTTTCGTGTTTAATTTTGATCGGCGCATAGGTGACATTTTTGAGCGTGGTCATGTGGGGGAACAGATTAAAGTGTTGAAACACCATTCCCAATTTTTGGCGTACTGTAGCAATATTTGTATGCGCGGCAGTGATGTCTTGATCGTTGAAATAAATGCGTCCGCGTGTGGGGCGCTCTAATAAATTCATGCAGCGCAAAAAGGTCGATTTCCCAGAGCCAGACGGCCCCAAAACGGCCACGACTTCGCCTCGATGAATCTCTGTTGAAATATCATCCAACACTTTGAGCGTCCCGAAGGATTTGGACAAAAACTCGACTCGAATGACGGTTTGATTATTCACTGCGTCTTAACCTCTTTTCTAGAATGGATGCGGTGTACGTGAGTGCCATGACCAGAATGTAATAGAGCAATCCTGCAAAAATCAACGGTTCAAAATAGATGTATTTGTTTGACCCCACGATTTGAGCGCTCCGAAGAATTTCGACAACGCCCACCGTCGAGACTAGGGAGGAGTCTTTGAGGAGAGCGATCGTTTCATTGACCAACGCTGGCAATATATTCTTCAACGCTTGGGGCAACACTACATCCCACATCAGCAATGGGTAAGGAATTCCTAACGACATCGCAGCTTCAGATTGACCTTTCTCAACTGCTTGAATCCCTGCGCGAATGGTTTCGGACATGTAAGCGCCAGAGTTGAGACTAAAGGTAAATACTCCTGCCTGCAATGCAGAAATATCATAACCAATCAACTGAGGGGTCGCGAAGTAGATCAAGGAGAGTTGCAGCAGGAGGGGTGTTCCTCTAAATACAGACGTGTACGCGACGGCAAACCAGTAGAGGGGCTTGATGCCAGAGATTTTGAATAGAGAGAGTATTGTCGCGAGCAGCAGACCAAAGAATACAGAAGTAAACGTAAATAAAAGTGTCTGGGGAATGCCACTCAGAATAAAAGGAATATCAGGAAGGATACGGCCAAAATCTAAGTTAAGGGCTGCCAGAAGGGATAGGGGAGTCAACATATGAAGGATGGGAGCATAATCGGGAGGGAGGAGGGAGGAGGGAGGAGAGAGGAGGGAGGAGGGAGGAGGGAGGAGAAAATAAATTTAATTTTTCTGTGATCCCTCGGTTTGAGGGTGGTGGAAGATTAGGGTGAGGTGGTTGGGGAGGCAGTTGGGGAAGCGGTTGGAGAGGCGGTTGGAGAGGCGGCTGGGGACGCTGCTGGAGAGGGAGGAATGCTGGTGGAGAACCATTTTTTGGCGAGGCGATCGAGTTCTCCGCTGTCTTTCATTTTTTGTAATACTTTGTTAAATTCTTCGACGCGAGTTGACCCTTTTGGGAAGGCGATCGCTGACCCCGACGGCCCTTCAGACGGGATGATGTTGAACTCTAGATCGGGATTGGTTTTGATCAACCCTTCGATCACGGTGTTTTCGATAATGGCGGCATCAATGCGCTTTGATTTAACTTCTTGAACGATTTCAGGGATTCTGTTGAGCGTTTTGGCTTCGATTCCTTTGACTTTTTCGCTAATTTTCTTAAGGTCGCCTGCTTGAATCGAGCCTAACTGTACCCCCACTTTTTTGCCTGCTAGACTTTCTGGAGTCGTCAAATTACTGCCTTTGAGGGCGACGATCGCATTCTGCGCTTGAAAGTAAAGTGTCGAGAAATCAACGTTTTTTTTGCGCTCCTCGGTGGGGGTCATTCCTGCCATGACAAAATCAGCGCGTTTGGCTTGCAGAGCGGGAATCAGACCGTCAAAATTGGATTCTTGAATTCTCAGTTCGTATCCCAATTCTTTGGCGATATAGTTCGCGATGTCGATGTCAAACCCGACTATTTTTCGTTCGCCTCCCGATGTGTCGTAGAATCCGTAGGGTGGATAGTCTGGTGATGTGACCATCGTTAAAACTTTACTGTCGCCGCCACTGCCCTGAGTGCTGGCCGATTGATTGCTGCATCCGACGATCGCACTAGTCGCCAGCGATGTCAAAAATAATCCACTTAGTATTACCTTTCGTCGTTTCATTCAATTCACCCTCATACTTCTTACAACAGATGTAAATCAACTAATCCAATGCTCACAACTACCGAAGTAGGTAATTTCTAGAACACGAAGGTGGTGCGGATCACTCCAATGACGACATCGGGATTGCGATCGTCATGATTAGGAGCCGTCAGCCAAACTACGCCCGGTGTGATCGAAAGGTTGTCCGTGAGTTGGTAGCGGTAAAATGCCTCAATGTGATAGCCCGTGTTGCGATCGCTGCGTTGACCTGCGGGGAGTCCGATCGCTTGGGCGAGTGCGTCATTGCTAGTGCTGGTGAGTTTGGGCTGCATTCCGAAGACGAGGCCGCCCAGATTGCCTTTTTTGCCCAAGTCAGGAAACGCTAAATTGATGGCGTAGTTCCAGACATCTGCATCGCCTTTGGTGCCGTCTCCGAGCGATCGGGCCGCGGTGTAGCCAACCCAGCCAGCTAGTTCAAATTTGGGAGCCAATCGATAACTAAGCTGAACGCCGTAGGAATTGCCTTGTACTGGCCCTGCCCCGATCACTTTTGCCGCATTGCTTCCTGCCAGCGTATCGACTCCATTGGCGACTGAATAGGTATTCACGTACATCAGACCAAATTTCAGCGCTCCAGAGTTATAAACAAGCTGGCTCCAGGCGCTGTGCCCCCCGTTAAAAATGCCTGATTTTTCGTCTGGGAAGTTGGGCCCGCCGAGCGTCGAGTCTTCTCCGTAGTAGCCAAAGTCCAAACTGATTGCGGGTGAGAGTTTGAGGTTGGCAGCCAATCCAGCCCGGTTGCCGATCGGAAAGAAAATCGGATTAATTTGAGCAAAGTTAGAAAGCGATCCTGTGACCTGATCATTGAAGGGCGTAATTGGATCGGTGATGATGCTGGGATCGATCGTATTCGCGTCTAGATAAACCGTGAGATTTTCGCCAACCGGAAAGCGATATTGCAGTCGATTGATTGTGACCTGACCATTTTGAGAAACGCTGGTGGCCAAAAAGCGCGATTCGTCAGTCTGTCCGCTCAAGACTCCAGCCGGAAACTGAGTGCCCGTATCCAAGCGGCGCAGATTAGTAGACTGTAAGCGGACTCTCAGCCGATCTCTCCCCGAAAAGCTAGTGTCAAAATCAAAGCGGGCCCGATAGCCAATGTTGGGATTGTTGAGGCGATCGGCGCTGTCTCCATAAGCGTCTGCTAGATAGGCTACGACTTCAACGCCCAGCTTGGTTGTGGTTGAAAATTGCTGTTTTTCTAGGGTCGAAGTGCGGGCTTCTAAGGCATCGACTCGTCCGCGCAAGGTTGCCAATTCTGCGGCAAATTCTTCCTGAAGTTTTTGTAGGGTTGCCAGGTCTTCTTTTTTGACTAAATCCGAGGTGGCGGCTGCAATTAATTCATTCACACGATTGAGACAAGCATTCAATCCGGCTGCAAATTCATAGCGAGTCATGGCCCGATTGCCGCGATAGGTCTTGTCGGGATAGCCTGCAATACAGCCATACCGTTCGACTAGAGACTGCAACGCCTGAAACGCCCAATCAGTGGGACGCACATCCGTAAGCTGCGAGACAGAGGTGACTTGATCCAGGGCCGCCACGTCAGAGGAATCGGCTTCTAGACCAAAATTTTGCGCGTCGATCGCGGGACTTTCTGCCCAAGCCGCTGTGTTAGAGAGCAACCCCCCCGCAAGAAAAGCTAGTCCGATCGCGCCTTGTTGCAGTTCCTTTTTAATCATAAAATCTCACTCACACCTCTGAAAAGTCTATGAAAGAACTCGATCGCATCCAGAACAATCACTTCGATTCGAGTCGGTTGCAAGAACCCAAAACTTTCTGCTTGAAAAGATCAGAATTACTACCAAAAATTCTGAATGTTCAAAGATTTCAACACACCAACCTACTGATCATCGGCTGATTGTTATAAAAGTTTTGTTAGGAAGAATACTCCTTTCTCTAATTTTTGATTTCATCCCTCTAAAGCAGTAAGTTAGTGAGCGAGACTCTTTAAAAATGCTGGAACTCAAAGAACGACTGCGATCGCACCTTTTAGAAATTATTCGAGAACGAGATGCTTATCTAGCAACAGTCGGACATTTTTATGTACAACAATATATTCGCCAAACATTTGAACAATGGGGATCGGTCGATCGTCACGAGTTCAAAATCGGGCAAAGAACGCACACAAATTGGGTTTTAAATCTGGCAGGAAAACAAACCAAACCACCGATTTTAATTGGTGCCCATTACGATACTTTTCCGGGTTCTCTTGGAGCCGACGACAATGCCACCGGAGTCGCTGTATTACTCGAATTAGCGAGGGCTTTTAGCACAGATTCGGCTCGCTATCCCGTTCGATTGGTTGCCTTTGACTTTGAGGAAACGACTTACGATCGAGCAGGCAGCACCCATTACGCTAATTCCCTGCAAAACGAGCCGTTACGCCTGATGATTTCGCTCGAAATGTTGGGCTATTGCACGTCACGCCCCCAGTCTCAAACCTATCCCGCTGGACTGGAGCGGTTCTATCCTCATCAGGGCGATTTTATTGGATTGGTTGGCAACTTGAAATCGATTCCCGATATGCTGCGTTTGCGTCGAGCGATTCGTCAAGCTGGAGTTAAGTGTGAATGGCTGCCCGTCCCCAAAAAAGGAAAGATTCTCCCCCTGACGCGCCGCAGTGACCATGCGCCATTTTGGGATCGAGGCGATCGAGCTTTCATGATCACCGACACCGCCGACTTGAGAAATCCCCATTATCACCAGGACAGCGATCGACTGGAAACGATCGATCTCGACTTCCTGACAGGCATTTGCGCGGGACTCATCACCGGAATCCGTCATTTGTAGGAGGCGAAGGATCTGTAGCATTAACAAATTGATTTGATATAGTGTGGGTGGCAAAGACAAACTACTCAGTGTTAGGTTCAAATTTCAGCTATGCAGGCGATTACAGTCGCTCAACAGGAACGATCGGAGGATCTAGACAAATGGCTTCTCGATGGCGATACCTTCCAGCGATCAGTCTGGGATTTTTGGTCGGTTTGACGGTGCCGATCGCTCTTTTCATCCACCGCATTTCACCCTTGAGAAATCCCACGTTTGTCCCCAGTAGCGCCAACGCTGGCACCCTAATTTCTCGATATCGATTTATCACCGAGCAAGATTGGCTACAGTGGGCAACGATGTTTGCAGGCGTGCTGGCTGTGAATGCCACGATCGTTCTTTGGCAGGAGTTTCACCGCCGTTCTAGCACCACTCAAGGGCAGGGACTTGTCAGCATTTTCAGTGCGATCGTTTGGTTATCACTGGGAACTGCTCTATTTGCCCTGATCTGGCTAACCTTTATGGTCTACTTGCTCTTCCAGTACATCATCGATTAACGCAGATTCAACCTGTAAGAAACTTTGCACCACAAATCTTGTCTAAAAGTCCTCTAGAAGTAGGGAGTTGGGAGGCAAAAGATCCAAACCCCGAAGCAGAAAACTGATTTCTTCAAGTCACCCGCAAAGAGTCAAATCCACGGTGATCTAGCAAAGCGATCTAACGAAACCTATCCAACAAAATTAAATAGAACTTTCAGCTTAAAGTCTCAAAGAATAGGCGACTCATCCCTCATCCCTCATCCCTTCTTCCTCATCCCCGTCAACCGATCGCCGTCTTCAAAAAGCGCCCCAAATCATTGTCTCGATTGAGCCAGCCCTGCAAAAAAACCTCTTGACTGGGATTAGAATCCACGCGCTGATTGCGATAATTAATCCGACCCTGGACAATTTTGGCGGCGGTTTGAGCATTGTTGTGAGCTGATAGCTTTGCCTGAGTGCCAGGGCCAAAAACCCCATCCGCGCTGATTCCCAACGCTTCTTGTAAAAACTCGATCGCGCCACCCACTCCAAAATTGACCGCCGTATCAAAGTGCGCCACCGCCAGCGGCAACACCATAATTGTGGCTTGAGACGGCTTCCAATACATTGAAAAATAGATGTCGTGAACCTCTTCGTGGGTAATCAACTCAACAGGCTGAGTCGGTAACCGTTTCTCAATTCGATACGTATCGTAAGTGTCTTGAATCACCCCCATATTCGTCGCCCCACCGGGATCATCGGGATGATTAACGTAGCCGCCTTCCCATTGCAGCGTAAATTTGAGGGCTGTTGCCAGCGCATCATTTTTAGGACTGTTGGCGACCAAGGCTGGTGAAGCGACTAAAGGCGGACGCACATCGACTAATTTGCGGGCAAAGGTTGGGCCAAACAAACCCGTCGCAGCATTGTTGAGATGAGCCGATTTGCAGAAGTTTTCAAGCGCGGCTTTTGTAGCAGGCCCAAACACACCATCGATCGTCGTCTTGACATCACCGGGCAAAAAGCCGATCGCACTTAGACGAGTTTGCAGATCTTTGACAAGTTCTTTATCACTGGTCAACGTTGCCAGGTTGATGACTTTGTTTTGTGCGACCAAATCTTTAAGTTGCATAGATTGACCCTGGGAATGAGGTAACTTTTCAGCGTAAGGAGTTTCACTTCTGGCTGTAGCTATCGTGGCTTACGGAGATGAAAAAGCTTCTCATTGTAGCAAAAATTTAATAATCTCTAGAATGCTAGTTGCGATCGCACTTTCAATAAACAGGAATTTGACAAGGGTATTTTCTACCACAGGTGAGACTCAAAAATTCTCAAGGGCCTGTACCCTTGGCAATGGAGATCACAGAACCACTTCACCGAACAACCTCGATGCAAATTCAAACACCAGACTGGGTTAAACACGCGGTTTTTTATCAAATTTTCCCCGATCGCTTCGCCAAATCCAAAACGCCACCTCATCGATTTTTGCAGCACGATCGCTGGGAAGACTGGCAGGCAACCCCAACGCTGCAAGGCTATAAGGGGGGGGACTTGTGGGGAGTCACAGAGAAGTTAGATTATATTCAAGATTTGGGTATCACTGCGATTTATTTCACTCCGATTTTTCAATCAGCCAGCAATCATCGCTACCATACACACGACTATTATCAAGTTGATCCCCTCTTGGGTGGCAATTCAGCATTTCGAGATTTTTTGGATGAGGCTCACCGTCGCGATATCAAAGTGGTGTTAGACGGGGTATTCAATCATTCGAGTCGGGGGTTTTTCTTCTTTCATGATGTGTTAGAAAACGGGCCGCATTCTCCCTGGGTCAACTGGTTCAAAATCTATAAATGGCCCGTCAATGCCTATAACGGAGAGTTTCCCGCCAACTACGAGGGATGGTTTGGCAATCGAGCGCTGCCCGTGTTTAATCACGACAATCCAGAAGTGCGCGAATATCTGATGGAGATTGCTGAATATTGGCTCAAGTTTGGCATTGATGGTTGGCGGTTGGATGTACCGTTTGAGATCGAAGCTGAGGGATTTTGGCAGGAGTTTCGCGATCGCGTCAAAGCTGTCAATCCGGAAGCCTACATCGTGGGTGAAGTCTGGGGAGATTCTCGACAATGGTTGGATGGGACTCAATTTGATGGCGTGATGAATTATCTGTTTACAGGGCCGACCATCGCATTTACAGCAGGCGATCGGGTGATTCTCGATCAGGTTGAAAGTCGTGATTACAAACCGTACCCGGCTCTATCAGCTTCTCAGTACGCCAAGAAGATTCAAAAGTTGTTAAAACTGTATGATTGGCAGATTCAATTAACTCAGTTAAATCTATTAGCGAGCCATGACACTGCGCGATTGCTGACCATTGCCGATGGTGATGTGCCTAGCATTGAGCTTTCTACACTGTTGCTGATGACTTACCCCGGTGCACCTAGCATTTATTATGGGGATGAAGTGGGTTTGCCGGGGGCGATCGACCCTGATTCTCGTCGCGGTTTTCCAGATCCATCCGAGTGGAACCAGAACCTTCTCACCTATCACCGTCAACTAATTGCCCTGCGTCACGCTCACCCTGCTTTGAGGATTGGCGACTACAAAGTTCTTCATGCCGAAGGAGACGGCTATATCTTTGCCCGCACCCTCGATCAAGAAGTCCTGCTCGTCGCCGTCAATGTTGGAACTTCTGCACTAAAACTCAGCCTCGATCGCTTCAAAATAGAATTAAAAGCACTGCCCAACAAACTATTGTTTGGGTCGGCTGATTTGTCGGAAACGAGCGATCAACTACTGATCAATCTCGCGGCCCGCTCAGGCTGTGTGTTGGGTTAGCAATCAAAAATTTCTTCTTTTAGGCAGAGATCAATTGAAGATTTTTCCTACTTTTAGAAGGATGAGGTTGGAGAACCAGCTTCATACAATTGCTCGAAAAGATAGTTAACAGGAGTATTTTTTTATGCCAGAGCAACCCTTTGAAACTGCACAAACAACCGATCGTTTTCAAGCGGATGATATTGCTGCACAGCGAGACGATGTAGATGAACAAAATACTGGTTTGCCATCGGAAGTGACTGATCAACTGATGGATGGGTCTGATCAAGTCTTTATGGCTGCTTTTAAGAATGCACAGGAGATGGTTTGGATCGAGAAGCTGCGCTCAGTGTCGCCTGGAATAGCATCAAGCAGGGATTTCAGCGTGGTGAGGATGGAAGCTGGCACCGCAAAGAAAAGCCAGATGACAATGTATTGAGTTCTGGTACTGAATCCAGCGCCAACTAGATAAAGCGTTGCATTTTT
>NZ_JBJPHU010000130.1:0-17679 GCF_052939515.1 Phormidesmis sp. 146-33 | reverse complement strand
AAAAAATCAGTTAATTAACCGATTTCTATCTCTCAGATTTGAAAAGAACCTATCAGGGAAGCCGTTTCAAAGTCTCCCAAAATGGGGGATTTAGGGGGCGAGAATCTGTATCAGTAACTAGTGGATTTGGTATTACGTTAACCAGGTGCGATAAGAGTTAGCCACGATCGATGCCTGAGTGCGATCGCGCAAATCTAGCTTGGTCAAAATGTGCGAAATGTGGTTTCTCACGGTTCCTTCGGTCAGGTGGAGCGTTTGGGCGATTTCTCGATTACTTGCGCCCGTGGCAATCGATCGTAGGATTTCTCGCTCTCTGTCGGTGAGTTCCGTCAAGCCTGGAGGGAGTGACTCTGGTTTTGAGACGGGCGCTTCAGCAATCACTTTTTCGACAATTCCTGGCCCAAATTGAGTGTAGCCCTGATGAATCGCGCGGATCGCCTGGGCAAGCTCATCGGTAGGAGTATCTTTGAGCAAATACCCTTTTGCGCCAAAGTGTAGCGCTTCTGCAACATAGGTTGTGTCGTTAAAAGTCGTGAGAACTAACACTTTGAGCGTTGGAAACTGCTGACAAATTACCTGTGTAGCTTCTACTCCATTCATCACAGGCATTCTAATATCCATCAACACAACATCCGGAAAGGACGTGTCCGTTGTGACCTTTTGTAGGGCTTCAAGCTGTGCGATCGCACATCGACCGTTTTCTGCTTCACCGACAATTTGAAAGTCAGGCTTTGTTTCTAGCAAGATCTTCAGCCCTCGCCGGACAATTTCCTGGTCGTCTACTAATAGGACTCGAATCATCGTAAATGCCTCGCAATAGGGCAATTAAGTTCCATTGTTGAAGGGATGGTTTTCTCTAGAAAAGTGAGCGACAATTTGACACCCCGCACCCGGATTGCTGATGATCTGTAGTTGTCCGCCCAGCGCAGTCGATCGCTCTTTCATTCCTCGGAGTCCATACCCCATTGTGGCTTGATCTAGTTGAAACCCTCTTCCATTATCTTGCAGAGTGAGCGACAAACCTGCATCCGTAGTCTCAATCTGAATCTGAACGATCGTCGCTTCGGCATATTTACAAATGTTAGTCAGCCCTTCTTGAATAATCCGGTAGACAACGTGATTGATTGCAGTAGAAAGGGGTTGAGAGAGATCGATTTGGCACTCTGGCATCACATCCGTTAAGTGATAAAACTCCTCAGCAAGGTTAACGATCGCGCCTTCGAGCAGTTGTCCCTGTAGGGGATCAGAACGAATCGCAGACACCGAGTGACGCACCGCTTCCAGAGCTTCAGAACCGAGTTTTTTGGCTTCGATTAGCGTCGATCGGGCGCGATCGGTGTCTACCCCCCAGAGCGTCAGGGCGGCCTCCATTTGAATGTTGAGCGCGACGAGAGAATGCCCCAGTGAGTCGTGAATGTCTCGTGCAATACGATTGCGCTCTTCTAGAGCCGCCATTGCTTCGATCCGTTGGTTGAGGGCGCGCTCCTGGTCGAGCGATCGTTGCAGGTCTGCCTGAGTCTGCTGCAATTGATGATTTTGGGTTTGAAGCTGTCGCTGTAGGCGGCAAAGTTTGAGTTGGTGTTCGATGCGAACCAGCACTTCTTCGATTTGAAAAGGCTTGTTAATAAAGTCAACGCCGCCCACTGAGAAAGCTTTTACTTTATCGACTGCTTCGTTTAGAGCGCTAATAAAAATGACGGGAATTTCTTTGAGTTGAGCATTAGATTTGAGACGCTGACACACTTCATAGCCGTTCATTCCGGGCATGTTGATGTCCAGTAAAACGAGATCAGGTGGCTGAGTTTGCATTCCGATCAGCGCGATCGACCCATTGGTGACACTCCGTACTTCATATCCCTGGGCAGCCAGCATTGCAGATAAGAGACGAAGGTTATCCAATGTGTCGTCAACGATTAGAATGTCTCCTTTAGCGTTCATATTGTTTTAACACCATCAGCGCTCAAGACGGAATTCCTACAAAAACTGCAAATGGTGACAGCCATAGAATTTATAGAGATTAAGGATTGAAGGGTGCGTCTAAAAACCAGCGTTGCTAAATTCGTCGATCTGTTTCTACATACTCTGTTTCTACATAATCTGTTCTTATATAAAGCGTAATAGTTGTACAAGACGTAGATCAATTTTACGATCTGCGATCAAGAAAAAAATAATTGCAACATGAAGAAACATTACCTTCAAGACGCTCTAACCTTGAGGTGAAGAATTAGCTTCAGCGATGGTATCGCCTAGATTTCGCTACTTTATCACCCAGATGCGTGAGTTTACTTGAAACGCTTGTTACATTATGCTGAGAAAGTTCATCAGGCTTAGGGATTTTTGGATTAGCACTGACTTCTAACGGTGCCTTTGAATACAAGGAGTTTGCAGATGCGCCTTCTCATCGATCGCTTCTCAAAGCTTGCCCAAAGTATGCCGTTGCGCCGCGTTCTGGTTGTGCCGTTTATTCTACAGATATCGTTAGCAGTGGGGCTAACTGGATGGTTATCCATTCGCAACGGACAACAGGCTGTCAATGAGGTTGCAGTACAGTTGCGAAGTGAGATTACGGCTCGAATTCAACAATACCTGCAAACCTATGTAGAAACTCCCCATCAGATTAATGAACTCAACGCAAATGCAGTTCGGTTGGGTGAAATTGATATTCAAAATCTAGCAGCCTTAGAACAACACCTCTGGTATCAGCTTGAGACCTTTGACACGGTGACCGCCGTCCAGCTTGGGTCAGAATCACGAGAACATGTGGCGGTTGAGCGAGATGACAACAATAACTTTCAAGTAAAAGTTGCCGGAAAATCGACCGACTATCAGATTCGCATCTATGCTGCCGATCGCCCTGGATATCGCACTAAACTCCTGAGAGCCAGACCTAACTATGATCCCCGGAATCGTCCCTGGTACAGTTCGGCTGTTAAGTCCAAGAAAGCAACCTGGGGCGGAATTTATCGACTGTTTGCCACACCTAAGTATGTGTTGAATGCGGGCTTGCCGATTTATAACAATCGCAACCAGCTAGTAGGGGTAGCTTCGGTAGATTTTTCGCTAACTGGAATTGGTCAATTTCTACAGAGTTTGAAGATTGGGCGATCGGGTGAAACCTTCATTCTCGAACGTCAGACAGGCTTGCTCGTCGGAAGTTCTGCAACTCAACGACCTTATGTCATTCAAAATCCAACCGCCCCGCTCAATCAGCAAAATCCAGTTCGTGTCAAAGCATTAGAAAGTAGCGATCGCTTAACCCGACAAACAACAGAGTACCTACAACAGCGCTTTGGCAACCTGTCTCAGATTACTCAAACCCAACAACTCGATTTTGAGGTTGAGGGACAACGGCAATTTCTTCAGGTTGTGCCGCTAAAAACGGTTCAGGGATTGGACTGGCTGATTATTGTCGTGGTTCCAGAAAGCGACTTCATGGATCAAATTCATGCTAACACTCGAACGACGATCGTGCTTTGTCTCGGTGCGTTTGGACTGGCGACAGCTTTGGGAATTTTGACGGCTCGCTGGATTGCCCAACCGATTTCTCGACTGGGAAGTGCTGCCAAAGCGATCGCGGCTGGACATCTAGATCAAACGGTTTCTGTCAGCAGCACAACTGAACTCAATGGACTAGCACAGTCATTCAATCAAATGGCCGAGCAGCTACGCGAATCTTTTTCAGCCCTGGCAAAAACCAACGAAGAATTAGAAAGCCGAGTCGAGCAGCGAACCACAGAACTTGGCGAAAAGAACACTCAGCTTCAGCAAGAAATTCAAGAGCGTCGAAAAGCAGAAGCCGCCCTGAAAACCTCCGAAACAGAACTTCGATTAATGTTCGCCGCGATGAGTGATGTCGTAGTTGTCTTCGACTCAGAGGGTCACTATCTGAAGTATATGCAGACGCAATCCGTTACGGATGAACCGGGTGTCGATCTCATTGGCAAAACCGTTCACGAAGTATTACCCGAATCGATCGCAAACCTAATCACTCATGCGATTCAGCAAGCCTTAAACCTCCGTCAGCAACCTCTCAACCCTGATGGCACTCGTAAGCATGTTTTTGTGGAATACTGCGCCTCGATCGCCCATCCCGAAACCTGGTTTTTGGCTAGTGTCTCACCGTTGTCTGATCAAGCAGTGCTGTGGGTTGCCCGTGATATCAGTAAGCTCAAAAAAACTGAAGCGGCTCTCAAACAAGCCAAAGAATCCGCAGATGCCGCTAACCTGGCCAAAAGTCAGTTTCTCTCCAACATGAGCCACGAACTGCGAACGCCACTCAACATCATTCTTGGCTTTACCCAACTGCTGTTACGAAGTCGATCGTTGAATCCCCAACAGCAAGACTATCTTGATACCATCAATCGCAGTGGTGAAGACCTTCTAACTCTAATCAATGATGTGTTAGAAATGTCCAAAATCGAAGCAGGGCGCATCACTCTCAATGAGACCGATTTTGACCTGTATGGGCTACTCGATCGACTTCAGCAAATGTTTGCCCTCAAAGCTCAATCTAGAGGCTTACAACTAATTTTTGAGCGATCGCCGGATGTACCTCACTACATTCACGCTGATGAAAGCAAACTGCGGCAAATTCTAGTTAACCTAATCGGCAACGCCATCAAGTTCACCCAGATCGGCAGCGTGACGGTACGAGTCAACTCTGACCAAACCCCTGACCCGATTCTGCGCTTTAGTGTTGAAGATACAGGTTGTGGCATCACTGCGTCTGATCTCGATCGCCTCTTTGAGCCATTTGTACAAACCGAGGCAGGTTACAAGGCGCAAGAAGGTACTGGGCTTGGATTACCGATTAGCGATCGATTTGTGCGGCTGATGGGAGGCAATCTGAGCGTAGACAGCACACCCGAACAAGGCTCAACCTTTACATTTGAGATTTGCACTCACGCCGTCACCTGGGATGCTCTGCCTGTACCAATCCCCCATCGGCAAGTGGTTGGACTAGACAAAAAACACCCCCCTTGTCGGATTCTAATTGTTGAAGACAAACTCGAAAATCGACGGTTTCTCCTTGAGTTGTTAGCTCCTGTTGGCTTTGAAGTGCAGGAAGCAGTTAATGGACAAGCCGCGATCGACCTTTGGCAAAGTTGGTCACCTGACTTAATCTGGATGGATTTACGAATGCCCGTTCTCAATGGGTTTGAGGCAACTCGGCAGATCAAAGCAGCAGGCAACCAAGCACCTGTAATCATCGCCTTGACCGGAAGTGCTTTTGAAGAAGACCGCCTGACAGCGATGGCTTTGGGCTTTGACGACTTTGTGCGTAAGCCTATTCAAACCACCACCGTTTTTGAAAAAATAGCTGAACATTTAGGCGTTCAATACCTCTATGCGGATGAACAAAACAACCAATCCTCACCGTCTCATTCACTCACGGTTGCTGACCTGGCAGAGATGCCGATCGACTGGATCAACCAACTCCATCAAGCAGCCCTCCGCATTAATACCAAGCAAGTTCTTCAGTTAATTGAGCAAATTCCTGAGCCACAGGATCACCTCATTCAAGCATTGACAGACCTCGCCAACCACTACTGTTTTGAAGAACTGATTGCATTAACTCAACCACCGCACGATCGCTCAGACCTACTTCATCTCTCATAAAATTGGCATGGGTAATCGCTTGATGAAGCCTACAACTTATTCCAGAAGCGATCGCGCAGAAAGTCAAGGTTGGACTGCTCAATCTCACTCAGCTTTGGTAATCCGTTTTGCTTGAATTGCTGGACTTGATAAAGGGGACGGTACCAGGGTTGTTTTTCAAAGACTCGTTTTAGAAAATCATTGTAGTAAATGAGTCCTTTACGAGCATAGATCGAATGAAACATAATATAAAGCTGCGTAACATCAACCCCTTGAATATCAGCCTCAGTCACCTGTCGCTCAGACAACCAGGGATATTCATTATCTTTTGTCTCTGTGACGTAATCCAGCGAACCAAGCTTATATTGTTGAGCTTCTAGCAAATCATAAGGAGCAACAAAATCTTCAGTGTAGGAGAAGCGAACATAGTTATCTCTGCCTCCGGTCATTTGTGTTTCTACATGGATGCCATCGCCCAGACAGCGAATATCACTGTACAGCCCTGTGTTGGCATTGTTGACCGACACCTTAATCTCAGTCGCAGGCTGATAGCCAAACAGAAAAGCAAACAACTTCTTAGCTGGAAAGTCTGGACGAAAGGTAACTTGCCGCACAACGCTACGCACAAAGGTAACTTGCAGGTTGCCATCCTGGGGAAAATCAGGAATGACCTGCCGCACTGTGTCGATCGCAAAGTCAAGCACGATCGGCTCATTGCTCATAATTGGCAGCGTTGGTAACCCAAAGTAAGGCACCATTTTCGCTAAAGTTTCATTAAAGATGTAACGTCCCATTTGTTTACCTCAATACAGGTTGTTTAGTAATTGCTAATTGTTTGAGTAGCGTTTTGAAACTGCTTAGTTCGAGCTATTGATCTCTCTGAATCTTGAATGAGATACAGCACTTAACTCAGAAATTACTTAAACCTGAAAGCGATTTGTGGTTAGCCTCGATCGTAAAACGCAGCCTTTGCTGAATAGCAGTTGAGTAACGCCCTACTTGTCTTAATGCTAGCTACTACTGACTAATTTCCCATCTCCACAGATGTCCGACATCGGGATCAACCATCTCTGAGACTTGAGTCATTCCACACTTTGTTAATACGCTTGTTGAGGCGTTAGGTTCTGCCAATGTGTGAGCGTAAACACAATCAACGGAACCTGACTCGAACGCTATGTTAATAAGCTGGCGTGCTGCCGATGTTGCAATTCCTTTACCCTGATAACTTGGAGCAACAGAGTAACCAATCTCAACCCTACGCTCACAGTCCGGCACTGACTTGAAGCCTCCAAATCCAACTAAAGTTTGGTCAGGACGAAAAAGAAACAGATAGGGTAGCCAAGGATGGCGAATTTGCGAAGTTTGGATTTGCTTCAGAATATACTGAAGTGCCCCTTCAAAAGGCATGTATCCATCGGCTACCAAAAGCCCATAGGTCTTTGAAAAGGCATCTGTATTATCAATTAAGCTTTCCAGATGTTGAACAGAGCAAGGAACAATCTCTGCATCCATACTTTAGCCTCCACTTTAACAAGCCAAAAACAATGAATACTGGATGGAGTGAGCGAGCAAATTAGGCTGGTGAGAACGCCAATATGAGCATCATGAGCATTAGAGCAGCAGAGCTAGTAATTCCCAGAGTGCGAGGCCAGTTGTAGCGGATCAGCTCATCGATCACGATCGCCTGCTTGCCACTGCTCTCTAGTTGACTATGGCGCGGTATCTCTAAGGCTACAGTCACAATCAATGAGACTAGCCCACATCCGACGTTAGCCAGAACAATCCACAGGGGAACCGACACAGGATGGAATAAAATCAGGGCGATGGGCAAGAGGAAGGAAGCAAACCCTGGAAGAATGACTGGAAAGGGGATTCTACTTGTGTAGAATAGGTGATAAGCAACATATTCCGCCGAGCCGACTCTAGCAAAAAGCGGATAGACCACAAGTTGAACAAACCAGATCACACCAAGTACATAGAAGGTAAGTAGCGTACAAAATAATAGCAGCGAATGGGAGAAGTCCATGTTTCCTCTGATTTTTCAAAGTTACTTAATAGAATGATTTACCATTTGGGCTTGACGAGCCTGAGCAAACTGACCATATCGATCGACATAAAACTCCGAAGGTTTAGCGATCGACCTCACGGTTTCACGGCTTGCAACAGCTTTCCACCATTGTTTTAAGCGGTCAAGTCCGGGCGGCAATTGCACGTTTCGGTAGTGTTCCAGCACTGCCCATTGCTCAAACAAAGGGTAATAGGTCAAATCAACTAAGCTGATCGCTTTACCAAACCAGTAAGGGCCCTCTGCCGACATCTTCTGTAGCCCTTCCTGCTCAATGAACTGGAAGTGCTCGATCAACTCTTTTACGATCGTGGCAGACTGTTGATCGGAGCCATATAACAACTTTCCAGATGCAGCAAACAACCGGGTATCAGCAAAATCAATCCAAATTCGCGCCTGAGAACGTTGACTAGGTTCTTTGGGTAACAATGGAGGTTCTGGAAAAATTTCATCCAGGTATTCATTAATGATGGTTGATTCCCACACTCGCTGAGCGCCATGCTTAAGTACAGGCACCTTGCCGTAAGGAGAAATCTCTTTGAAGTTAGCAGGTTTGTTTTGCAGGTCGATTTCAATCAACTGATAAGGAATGCCTTTTTCTAGCAAAGTTAAGCGCGATCGATGGGCAAAAGGACAAAGCGCAGCACTATAAATTTCGATGACAGACATAGAAACTCCTATCTATAATCTACTCAACAACTAAAATTGATCTTATTAATAGCAACGGGCGTAGCTGTTTCCAGAAACCTGGCACCTGTCCATTACTAGTACTGTTTCAGCATACAGAGTTGCAGGTGGGATGTCAGTCGGAAAAGATCGGCTCTAGGAGTTAAGGCTATTTCCATGAGAAAAGTCACCAACTCCAGCAAAGTTGGATACTTAGATTCTTCAGAGATGCTTCAAGGGATCAGGTTGGATTCCAAGAGAGGTCTATACGGGAGCATCCTAATTGTGCAAACTCTCGGATTGCCCTCCTCACGAAGTGGAGCGAGAGCTTTGCCAGCCCGTCTCTCCAGGGAGAAGGGAGTCAGATCTCTTGTTTCCGCTCCTTGGGGAGAGGGGGCAGAAAGACTGTGCTACACAATTGGGATGCTCCCGGTCTATACGAACTAAACGTTGAGAATCCCACTATCTCTCGTAGCCGTCTCCCGGTAGTCGCTAGAGTGCTCTGTTGCCGAAGGTGCCTGCGAAGCGAATAGCAGGAGGGCATCTATGATTCGAGGAAGTCTTTTTGTTAGTCCTCAATTCCCTTTTTAGAGGCTTTTCTGCCCTTCAAAACCTGTGACTTGACAACCTCGTGGGCTTGTTTGTAGATTTGGAAGTCAGAAGGCTTTTCGGACTCAGGAATACTTCGGATAATGTAGTGAAACGCATGAAAGACAGAGTTTAACCCAGCGATCGCATCTTCTGGAGGAATGGGGCTTTTAATAAAGTTTCGATCTAGCTTGATTGTATAGTTTAATTCACCTAAATTTGCCAGGTTTTCTAGTTTGTTTTCGTAGACAAGACGAGCAACTTTTGTCATGTCAGCCCCAATCACCTGAGCAATTCTTTTTGCTGTTTCTTCGTCTGGCCCGCTACGCTTAAGACAGATCCAACCTAGCCCAGCCCGTGAAATGTTGACCCGCCTGGAAAGCTCACTCATGTTGGTCTGTGGGCTTTCCTGAAGGTACTGCAAAATGAGCCGTCCGAACGCCGAACAGTCTTCAGGACGTAGTTTTAAGAGATTCATATTAAATTCTGAACCAAGATGTTAACGTTAGAAAGAGATAAAAGGAAACAAGATAAAAGAAACCGAATTTTGCTTTAGTAGGCTTGTTCCACTTAACCTTAAAACCGCTATTTGGTCTCACGATCGCTTCAACTTCAGCCTTTGTGTCAAGGTTCTAATAACTACTCGTTCACATCTGCTGAACTTCGTGTAGAAGCTTGCATGAGCCGCAACTAGAGCTTCTCTTGTGTGAGTTCTTTTCATGCGATCGACGCTAAATAAATTTCAAGTTTTAGACAATCAGTAGATTTCAAATAAACATTTTTAGTCAGTTACTAGCCATCAGACTCTCTCCGGTTTCCTTAAAAAGGGAGGAACCTGGATTCAAGCTAACGTCAGGGATTGAGAGACCTGAGATGCAGTACTCCACAACTTCAAACAATCGAGATGTAACGACCTAAAAACAACGCTACTTCGCAATCTGCTGATGGTTTTACAAAGGCAGACAGAGCCAATAAATAGCCCTGCCCGCAACGGTTCTGAGTGTCAAGGATTACTTAACTAGCATGAGAGCGGCTACTTCGATCGCTTTCCAGAACGTGAGTCGGTTCCTTTATCCACAACTGGACGGCCTTGAGTATTCACATCCAGTTCTTCTCGACGAAGCTGTTCTTCTGCTTGAACGGTTTGCTGATCAACTTCTTTTCTAACTCGCACTTCTTCCCGCACAAACGCTTCTTTGTGAATATCGGGCGTTTCTTCATAGACTTCAACTCGTGCAACTTCACCTTCAGCAAATGCATCCGCATCCGGGGCAACCGTCGTGCCAGCGTTGACAGGAGTTGTGCGCTCAATAACAACACGCTCTTTTTCAACAGGGACAGAGACTCGTGCAGTTTCGGTTTCGACGCGCTTTCCAATAGCAACTTCACCTGTTTTTTGGCGAGTTTTGTTGGCAATCAATCGCTCTTCATACAGCTTAAGGCTTTCGTGGTTTTGCTCGTTCAAGTTGTACAAGTTAGCATCCTGATCATAGTTGTAGGTGTTGCGATCGTAAGCAGCAGGAGCAGCAACAGCCGGGGCAGCATCCAGGGGAGCAGACGCATCTAAAGGAGCAGACGCATCCAACGGAGCAGCCATCATAGGACGATACACACCTCTAACTTGCTCTTCCTGGTCGTAATCGACTGTGGCACCTTCTTGATACTCTGGAAGTGCTTCGACTTGAGCGCGAGTTAGTCCATTGACATAGACGCAGTGCTTTTTGTTGTCGATTTGGGCACGACCGATCGGAAGTAGGACGTTTTTACCGAAGATCCAGTTACCCGTGTGAACGACCAGATAACGGAATCTACCATTTTCATCTACTAACAAATCTTTGACGGAGCCAACCTTATCATCTCCAGAGTAGAGGTCATACTCCAGAATGTATTTTTGCTCTTCAAAATGACTGCGATAGTCAGGGTCAAAATCTTTGATTCTATGAAGTGCCATTGTTTTTTACCTAAAGTGTTTGAACTACTTTTACTTAAAATTAGACTTCAAAAAAACTGGTCTCCTCCCTCTTAAGTCAGACTTACTCTCTTGGGTCTAATCACTTCAAACACACTCGAATTATTGCTCAGGTTATTGGTTGGTTAAGAACTTTAAACTTACCCACCAACTATCTCTCAAGATTGGTGTTGCTTCCTGAGCAGGTTTCTACAGTTCAAGTAGTCAATGTATTTTACTTTAAGTAGTACGGCTGGAGGAAAACATGACCTACTCTGATGATCCCGTAAGAAGGGCTAACGATGACCCAGCGATTCAACCGTCTGACGTTTATATTACGAATACGCCAGTAGCCGCCACAGCAGATTATCATGATCGCGTCCGATGGGGGCCAATCTTTTCGGGGCTGGTTATCGCCTTGAGTTCTCAGCTAGTCTTGAGTGCGTTAGGGGCAGCGATCGGCCTGTCTGGAATTGCGAATTCTGGGTCGCCTCGGTCTGATCTAGGAGCTGTGGGATCAGCGATCGGGATCTGGTCGATTATTAGTCTGCTAATCTCTCTGTTTATTGGGGGATGGGTAACAGCGCGAGCTTGTGGCCCGATGAGTCGTAAGTCTGCTTTGTTGAATGGGGCTATTCTCTGGGCGACGACTTTAGCGTTGAGTGCCTGGTTAGTAACCAGTGGCGTGTCAGGTGCCTTTGGGGTAGTAGCCTCAAACGCTGGAGAAGTTGTCAATCAGGTGCAGCAGAGCGGTGCGAGTATACCGAACAATGTACCTAGCGCGACGGCTGAACAAACAAGAAACGTTGCTGGAGATGTTGCTAGAGGGGGTTGGTCGTTTGCGATTGGTTCTTTATTAGGATTGATTGCGTCGTTGCTGGGTGCTTCGATCGGTACGCGCCGTCCAGAGACAACTCAAACCACTGTGAGAGCGACTCGATAAGGAGAATTTGAAGCTTGATATCCTTACTCTGGCATCGTCCAGAAGTAGCGCGGTCTGAGCATTGCTGAACCACGGGATGGATTGCCCTAATGCGAAGGGGAACTAAATGTTCAAAGTCCCCCATTTTTGGGGGATTTAGGGGGCGGAAAAGTTGACACTTCCCACAGATTCATCCCTTCAATCAGCAACGCCGCGCGGTCTGCAACTTCTTCAGGTTCCTCTTTAAGGGGAGTTGGGGAGATTACTCCACTAAACCGCCTCACGTTGAGATCTCCATAGTGTTCCTGATTTCCTCTGATTTCCTATGTCAGCAACAATAAATGACTCAGTTAACAGTTCAGCTAACAATAAGGCTTCTGTAATTGGGCGAATCAGCCAGAAAAGCCTCAGTGCATAGGATGCGGGTTTTGTTGAACGACTCGCATTTTGTTTCTCTAGGTCTACTCCCACAAAAGGAATTACCAAATGTAGCACCGCCCCCATCACAACCGAGACGCTACGAGATTGAACTTGGGAAATTTTTAATAGAAGTTTTCTAAGTTAGAGTGCAAGCGAACCGCAGTCAGACAAAATCAAAGGTTCTGAGGCGCGAACAGTAGCTCTAGTCAATAAAGTCAAAATGGGAAAAGTATCATGTTTCAGTTAACAAATTTAATAGTAGGACAAGTGCCTGTAGAAGAGACAGCCTTTGTTTTTTCTAGCCCTCAGTTTTTAGTCTCACTGCTGGCTGGAGTAATGATGGCGTTTGCGTTTCAGTTTCTATTGACCAATTTATCAGTTGCGATCGTAGCTACTCCAGGCACGCTACCCGATTCAGACGACGATGATTCAGATAGTCTGGGCACCTCTATTCGCAAAACGGAATCTAAGGTTGGGATTTGGGCCCTATTAACCGTAACGATCGCTCTATTTGCTGCCAGCTTTCTCGCTGTAAAACTGAGCTTAGTTGGAAGTAGTGCTCTAGGTGCGATCATTGGTGTTGTCATCTGGTCTACTTACTTCTCGCTGCTCGTATGGCTTGGTTCAGGTGCAGTTGGTTCCCTGGTTGGCTCTGTGGTTAACACGGCGGCTTCTGGTATTCAGGGTATGATGGGGACTGCAACAGCGGCGATCGGGGCTAATGTTGCTAAAAGTCAGGCTGTCTCGACCGCCGAAGAAATTACGGCAGCAGTGCGTCGAGAACTAACTTCTGGAATTGACCCTGATAGCATTCAAAAAACGCTGCAAAGCTCTCTAAGTAACTTGCAGTTGCCCAAGTTAAATCTGGATGAAATTAGAGGTCAGTTTGAGCAGTTGTTGCAAGACTCTGATCTGAAAGATCTGGCGGATAGCGATCTCTTGAGGAACATTGGCCGTCAATCATTTGTAAATCTGGTGAGCAGTCGTACGGATTTCTCAAAGCAAGATGTCGATCGCATTGCGGATCAATTAGAAAGGGCCTGGAAAACGGTAGTTAGTCCATCAGAAAACCCACAAGATTCTGTAGAGCAGTTGACAACTTATTAAAGTCAGCCAAGCCTGAAGACCTGACCTCTGAAGCGATGACAAGCCAACTTAGTCAACTGGCTAAAACAGTGTCTACAGCAAATCCAGGAAGTAGCCTGACCAATCGGGCGCTACAGTTTGGGTTGAGTGCCCTGATCAGTCAAGTGATGCAGAATACTAACCTTTCTGATCTGGATGTTGAGAGAGTTTCAGGTCAGTTGCAAAAGCTGAAAGACACATTACAGGGGTCAGCAGATAAGCTGGGCAACCAGGTCACTCAGACAGCGAATTCAAAGCCTTTTAGTGTCATTCAGGCTGACCTTGAAAGCTACTTACTGTCGTCTCCTCCGTGGCATCTCAACCGGGAAACCATCAAGCAAGAATTTAGGGATATCATCTTTGATCCGCAAGCTGATGCAGGTGCGATTCGTCGAGAATTAGAAGACATCGATCGCAACACGTTTATTGAAATCCTCTCACGTCGAGAAGGGTTTACACCCGATCGCGTTCAAGACATTGCTGATCAACTAGAAGCCGTTCGGGTCGAAGTTTTCAGTTCTGTACAACAGGCTGAATCGGAAAACCAAGCGCAAGATCTTCGCAGTCGAGTTGAGAATTATCTAAAATCAACAGGCAAAGAAGAACTCAATCCAGAAGCGATCGAGCGTGAATTCAAACTGCTATTAGAAGACCCAGAAGCGGGCTTAGAGGCATTGGGCGATCGGTTGGGACAGCTTGACCGCGACACGCTAGTAAAGCTACTGGGGCAGCGCGAAGACATCAATCCTGAAGAGGCTAATCAGATTGTTGGTCAGCTTGAATCTACCCGCGATACTGTTCTCTCGCAGGCCAAAGAAGCTCAGGAGCGAGTCCAGTCTGAGGCACAAGAACTTCGACGCAAAGTTGAAGAATATCTGCGGAGTACCAACAAAGAAGAACTGAACCCAGAAGGCATTGAGCGAGATTTAAGAACCTTGTTTGATGATCCTCAAGCCGGATTCAGTGCTTTGAGATCACGCCTTTCTCAGTTCGATCGTGACACCCTAGTTCAACTCCTTAGTCAACGTCAAGACCTGAGTGAAGAGCAAGTCAATCAAGTTTTGGATCAAGTTGAATCAGTTCGTACTGGCATTCTGCAAGCTCCGCAAAAACTAGCAGGCAAAGCAAAAGAGCAATACGAACAAACGACAACTGTGATTGCTGACTACTTGCGTAAGATAGACCTGAAAGAACTCGATCCAGACGGCATTCAACGCGACTTACAAACGCTGCTAAATGACCCAAAAGCAGGAACCGATGCCCTTCGTTCGCGCCTATCTCAGGTTGACCGTGAAACATTGGTTAAACTGCTCACCCAAGAAGGTAACTTGACGGAGGAGCAAGTAAACCAAGCGATCGACCAGGTGCAAGTCGCCATTCGTGACACGATCAAAGCGCCGCGTCGGTTGGCAAAACGTGCCCAAAAACAAGCGGTAGACTTTGAAGCCAGTCTCGAAAGCTACTTGCGAAATACTCAAAAAGAAGAACTGAACCCGGACGGCATTAAACAGGATCTCCAACGGTTACTTCAAGATCCTCGCTCCGGGTTAAGCAGTGTAGGTGAGCGCCTGTCTCGCTTCGATCGTTCTACACTCGTTGCTTTGCTCTCTCAGCGCGAAGACATCAGTGAAGAAGAAGCAAACCGAATTGCGGATCAGGTTGAGTCAAACTTCAAAGCAGTGACGGAGCAGATTCAGAAAGTTCAGCAAACCTTTCAATCTACGATCGACACTGTATTTGGCAAGATTCGCAGCTATCTTGATTCTCTAGAGCGCCCGGAACTGAGCTATGAAGGCATTAAGCAAGATTTCAGCACTTTGTTTGATGACCCTCAAGCTGGATTTGAGGCCTTGAGGTCGCGGCTAGGAGAGTTCGATCGCGATACGCTGGTTGCCGTCCTTAGCTCTCGTGAAGATATCTCCGAAGCGGATGCCAATCGCATTATCAATCAGATCGAATCAACGCGAGACAGTGTATTACATCGGGCTGAACGAATTCAACTAGAAGCCAAAAAACGCATCAAAGCAGTTCAGCGTGAAGCTAAAAAGCAAGCGATCGAAACTCAAAAAGTAGCGGCGACGGCAGCTTGGTGGCTATTTGGAACGGCTTTAACTTCTTTGGCAGCGTCTGCGATCGCGGGCTTCTTAGCGGTTCGGACACTGTTCTAATTCCAATATTGGGGGCGGAGTAGAATCTGCCCTCACTGTTGTCTAATTATCCTAAATCAATTGTTTTAAATCAGGAGATTTCTCATGTCTACAAACACCGAAAACATTGTTGAAGTAAAAACTGAAACCACTGTTATTGACATCCCCATTAGTGACCCTGTTCCCTCTAAAAAGACAACTGTTGAGACTTCTTCTGAAGAGTTGCTAGAAGCTAAAACTTCAGAATTTCTGAGTGACCCGATCAATTACAGCGCTGAGTTCTTGAAACCCTATCTTCCAATTCTCAAAGCGGTTGGCTGGGTGCTGTTAGCACTGATTGGTTTAAGCCTACTCCTGACCTTGCTGGGCGGAATTCTTAGCGTTGCCACTAGTATTCCAATTCTTTCACCTTTGTTTGAGCTAGTTGGTATCATCTATGTGGGTTGGTTTGTTTACCATAACTTGCTTACTGCATCTCAGCGACAAGAGTTTTCTCAAAAGGTTGCCAAAATTAAGAAAGAGGTTATTGGCGGAGTAGGAGAAATCTTAGATACTGATAAGAGCGATTCTTGAAGTCTAACTAGATATGTTGGCTAACGCTTTAGAAGCTTACTATAGGTTCAGAAGAGGTTGGGAGCGATCGCCTCGACAGCAAAATTCTGTACTTCTGCTAGGAGATGAGGATATTCATCCGTTCGTAATTGCTGAAAATAACATTGAGCAGTTCCGCAGCGCGAATACTGATCTTTGTGGATATCGGTTTTTCTGCTTTGTACTCCTGTGGATAGGTGTTCAAAACATCATCTTTTTGTAAATTAGCTTCAGCATGACTGCTTGGGAAGGCAAGCGCAACACAAGCGCAACACAACACTTAATTAGCTGGACTGACAAAGCATTCGACTACCTTATAGGGGCTTGACAGTGGTTTGTTCCACAGGCTATTGACAACCAGGTTTTTTAATATCCATTCCTCGTAGTAGCTGTGGCGTTGAGTCTTTAGTTGGTGCTTCTGCTGATAGCTTTGTTTGAAATTTCAATCTCAAAACATTACTAGGACAACATCATGAGTGACTCTAAAAAAAATCTCAACGAACCAGATGCAAATCTTGATCCCATTACAGGAGAACCTGGTGCTCACCCTGTCGGAACTGGAATTGGTGCAGCAGGAGCTGGCTCAGTAGGCGCAGTGATCGGTGGTGTAGTTGGCGGCCCTGTTGGGGCAGTCGTTGGAGCCGCGATCGGAGCAGTCGGGGGCGGGCTATTTGGCAAAGGTGCGGCTGAAGCGATCGACCCCACTACAGAAGATGCACACTGGCGAACACAGCACACGTCTCGCCCCTATGTTGAGGCAGACAAAACCTACGATGATTATGCACCTGCCTATAAGACTGGTTATGAAGCCTTCGATCGTCATGCTGAGACAGGCAAAACGTTTGAAGAGATCGAACCTGAGCTAAAGAGCGCCTATGAAACAAATTATGCTAACACTGGGCTAAGTTGGGACAAAGCAAAACACGCGGCTCAAGATGCTTACCTCAAGCTGTATGAAGAGCGTCTGATTGCAACTAAGCATCGCGAAAAAACGGGCGAAGTCACTGTCGGAAAGCGGGTCGAAACTGAGACAGCACGAGTTTCTGTTCCGATTGAAAAAGAGCGCGTAGTAGTCGAGCGAACTGCTGCAACGGCACAAACGGCGGTTTCTCCGGGTGAGTATGCTTTCCAAGAAGGAGAAGTTGCGCGAGTAGAGGTCTATGAAGAAACGCCCGACATTCATAAAGAGGCGTTTGTGCGTGAAGAAGTGCAGGTTAGAAAAGTCACTGAGCAAGAGACTGTTACTGCTGAAGAACAGCTTCGCCGAGAAGAACTAGATGTAGACACAGAAGGCCGTCCTGTTATCGAGAAAAACATCTAGTCAGTTAAAGCTCAATGTAAGCTCAATAAATGGGTGGGGTCATGGCTCCACCTGATTTTTTATGTGGATTAAGGAGCCATTGTTGTTCAAAGCCAATTCTAAAGCACGAATACTTCTTTAGTGCGCGAAGGCACGCTTTGTTCTTGTAGCCCTGACTTTAGTCGGAAGGCATCTATTATGATTCGTGCAGGAAGTCTACTGGCTACAGCGATAGGACTGGTTTGACATCTTTACGGGTTTGTCAAATAGATTGTGTCAAACGTGAAGGTTAGGTTGGAAAACGATCCT
>NZ_JBJPHU010000129.1:0-17908 GCF_052939515.1 Phormidesmis sp. 146-33 | reverse complement strand
CTGAAAAAGTTGCGCTTCCGGCTTGACATTCAAGATAATCGCTAAATCCCCCAAATTTGGGGGACTTTGAACGAGAGAAAGTTCTAGAGTTCAAAGAAATTATGCTGATTCAAAGTCCCTCAGAATGGGGGATTTAGGGGGCGAAGCGCTCAATAACGAAGCGAAAAAACTCCATCGAATTCACGTTAAATTAGAACGAATCCTGAGCGACCCCTTGCGGGTAACTCGAAGCGACCCCTAGCGGGTAACTCGAAGAGATCGCCCTTCAAATACTACCCAAATAGTCCGCCAAAAAACTCTACGGCTTCTTTGAGTGAGGTGATGAATACGTCAATCTCTTCGCGAGTGTTGTAGAAGTAGAGGCTGGCGCGTGCAGTCGATTGGGCTTTGAGATGACGGTGAAGCGGCTGTGTGCAGTGATGTCCCGCTCTGATGGCAACGCCTGCCTGATCCAAAATGGTAGACAAATCGTGAGGATGCACATCTCCAGCGGTGAAGGCGGCTAATGCGGCTCGTCCACTCCCGTTTGCTTTGGGCTGAGGGCCATAGATGCGGATCTCAGGAATTTCGCTCAACTGTTGAAACAAGTAAGCATTGAGTTCTTCTTCGTAAGCGTGAATCTTGTCCATGCCGATCGCACTCAAATAATCGACCGCAGCACCGAGTCCGATCGCTTCTGCAATCGCGGGCGTTCCGGCTTCGAATTTATGGGGCAGATCGGCGTAAGTCGCGTGATCCAAAAAGACATCGGCAATCATTTCGCCCCCGCCCAAAAAGGGAGGCATCGATCGCAGCAGATCCAATTTGCCGTAGAGGAATCCAATTCCCGTCGGCGCACACATTTTATGACCCGAAGCAACGAGCCAATCACAGTCCATTTCTTGCACGTCGATCGCCATATGCGGCACACTTTGACAGGCATCAATCAGCACTTTTGCACCAACTTTGTGAGCCTCCGCGCAAATCTCTTTAACAGGGTTGATACAGCTCAGCGTATTCGAGACATGCACGATCGAGACAATTTTGGTCTTGTCCGACAGCAGCGACTTGAACTGCTCAAAATCAAATTCTTCGGTCTCAGTCAACTCGACAAACTTCAATATCGCGCCCGTTCTCTGAGCCAAAAGCTGCCAGGGGATCAAATTACTATGATGCTCCATCACCGAGAGAATGATTTCATCTCCCTGACGCAGAGTCGAACCCCACGAATACGCCACCAGATTGATCGCTTCGCTGGCATTGCGAGTGTAGACAATCTCCTGACGAGAAGCGGCATTGATAAACGCAGCCACTTTGTCACGGGCACCTTCGTACCCATCGGTTGCGCGCGAACTTAGCGTATGAACGCCTCGATGCACATTGGCATTGTCATTTTCGTAATAATGACGCATCGCATTGAGAACCGCGATCGGCTTCTGTGACGTAGCAGCATTATCCAAATAAACCAGCGGTTTGCCGTGAATTTCCTGATGGAGAATCGGAAACTCAGAGCGGACTTTGGCAGCGATTGTTTTTTCTTGGGTGATAGTCATCTTGGCAGGGATGAGGGATGAGGGATGAGGGAGAGACTTGTAGACTCTGGACTTTAGACAAAGAGGTATTTATAGTCTTTAGTCTCTTGTCTTCGGTCTCTTGTCTTCGGTCTACAGACTTTGGGTGCGGATCAGGTCGGCTAGAGTTTTGCGAAGGGTGGCGATCGGGATCTCGTCAACCACTTCGATCGCGAAGGCGTAGGTCAGCAGTTTTTGAGCGTCGGTTTGGCTGAGTCCTCGACTCTGGAGGTAAAAAATCGCATCGTCTTCTAGCTGGCTGACCGTCGCACCGTGGGCGCATTTGACATTATCGGCAACAATTTCTAGCTGGGGCTTGGTGTCGATTCTGGCTTTGGGTGAGAGGAGAAGATTGCGGCTGAGTTGGGCTGCCTCCGTCAGTTGAGCCAGTTTGGGAACGAAGACTTTACCGTTAAAAATGGCATGAGCGCGATCGCCCACAATGCACTTGTTCACCTGATTACTTTTGCCGTAGGGCTTCGAGAAGGCAATCTTGCTGTGGGTGTCTCCGATTTGCTGACCATTGAGAACAGTCAAACCATTCAGCATCGTTTCGGTCTGTTCACCTGTCTGGTAAACCTCCAGATTGTGGCGAGAAATCTGAGCGCCCATGCTGACTGCGGTACAAGTGTAGCGAGAATCTCGCGCCTGAGACACTACCGTTTTGCCGATATGAAAGGCTGTTTCGCTGTCTCGCTGTACTCTAGTGTGCCGAACTTCCGCATTGTCTGCCAACCAGATTTCCGTCACCGGATTGGTGAAATACACACCCTCGCCCAGCGTCACATACTCTTCAATTAAGGTAACCTGGCTACCTGTTTCAGCAATCACCAAAACGCGAGGATGACTGATTTTTGGCGTTTCGCTTGTCGTGGTCACAGACAGAATTTGGATCGGCGTTTCGACAACTTGATTTTGGGGAATGTAGACGATCGCGCCATCTTTCAAGCTTGCGGTATTCAATGCCGTAAACACTTCTTCTGAGCCTGGCTGCATCGCTAAATAATCAGAAAGTGAAGGAATAAATTCCGCACCTGCGATTAAATTGCCAACCAAAACGCCATCAGGAAGATTATCGACAGCCGACAAGTCCGGTGCATAAAATCCGTTCACAAACACCAGCCGACTGTTAATCGTTTCAGGCAGCAAAAATGATTGAATTTCTGAAAAGCCAATGATCGACAAATCTGCCGTCTCAAAACTCACCTTCAACAGCGCCGACAAATCGGTAAATCGCCATTCTTCATCACGAGTGTTGGGGATTGCTAACTCTTGAACGATCGCACTGGCTCGATCGCGCACACAATTCAACAATGCCAGCTCAGAATCAGACCGCAGGTTGAGCAAATTTGATAGATAGGCGGAGCGATCGACTCTCGCTTTGAGCGTAGAGTTTGCGGTGTCAGACAGGGTGGAAACTTCAATGGTCATCGCGCTGCTGCCTCCTCTTCACGCACCCAATCATAGCCACGAGCTTCGAGTTCGTAAGCCAACTCTTTGCCACCTGTGGTGAGAATCCGACCGCCTTCCATCACATGCACAAAGTCAGGAATAATGTAATCCAAAAGTCGTTGATAGTGCGTGATCACCAGTGTTGCATTGTTGGGTGATTTGAGTTCATTTACCCCGTTGGCGACAATTTTTAGCGCATCAATATCTAGACCCGAATCAATCTCGTCAAGAATGCCTAACTTGGGTTCTAGCAGTGCCATTTGTAGAATTTCGTTGCGCTTTTTCTCACCGCCTGAGAAGCCTTCATTCACGCTACGACTAAGAAAAGAAGCATCCATTTTCAGCAGTTCAAGTTTAGACTGCACCAAATCATCAAAGTCAAAAGCGTCTAATTCTTCCAGCCCTTCGTGCTTGCGTTTGGCATTATATGAGACGCGCAAAAAATCGACGTTGCTGACCCCAGGAATTTCGAGTGGATATTGAAAGGCGAGAAACACACCCGATTTGGCGCGATCGTCCGGTGCCATTTCCAATAAATCCTGTCCTCGAAAGGTCACTTCGCCGCCCGTAATTTCGTAAGCGGGATGCCCAGCCAAAATTTTGGATAAGGTACTTTTTCCCGATCCGTTTGGCCCCATGATCGCGTGAATTTCGCCTGCTTTAATTTCCAGATTCAAGCCTTTAAGAATCTGAGTATCCTCTACGTTTGCAGTTAAATTACTAACCGACAAAATCACTTCACTATTGTCACTAATCACACTCTGACCTCTCTAATTTCATCGCTCACTACAACTGACCCAACCGCTTCATAATTTGCAGAACTGAATATAGTTCGTTCCCTTCATTCAAAATATTAAACCGATTAGACACCCCATACCGAGCAGGATTTTTTGACAGTTTGATAAAGCTAAAGTCAAGTCCATTAGTTAATAGTCCAAAACAAGGTTTTTCGGGTTCTGGATCTGCCAACATATAAGAAAGCAGTTGAGCTAAACCAACTTCAGGTGAGTAAGCAAACCCTTTAGACTCAATTACCAAAACCCAAAATCTTTCTTTCAGAACAATTAGATCAAGCTGTCCTCGAATGATAACCCCTTCGTCTTCACTAACAATTTCAGTCGATTGCTCTGCTCGAATGTGAAAGGGCGGCAGGAAGAAATCAGCCAGAAATAGTAGAGGCGATAAGACAGAGATTTGAACAGCTTTCTCCAAATAGGGAGGATACTGCATCAGGTTAAAAAAGCCTTCTCGAACTTTGTCTAAAAACTGCTTTTCCTGTTCATTGAGTTCAGACAAATCCTCATGCCATTCTGTGAAAAATTGTCGATCGCGTACCAGTTGCAGACCAAATTGGTCAATTAGATCGCGAATATTAATGGTTCTAGATTGTAGTATTTGAGTCATTGACGATCGACCTCACATCAGCATCATCCGAGCCACTTCTGAACTCTCAGGATTGACAATCAATCGTTCTCGCTTTGGATCGATCAACACGTCTAATCCTTCCATCGGGATCGCGCCTAACAAAACTTTGGTTGAGTCAGGAATCACCAGCGCTTCGACCAATGTACGTCGATTTTGAAAGCGAACCTCGATCGGCCCCACCACTTCAACCACGGCAATAGACCCACCTGCTAACTCGGCTTCGACATCTCGAACTTTCCTCAAATCCAGTTGCTCTTTGACAAACTCTGGAATAGCAAGCATGGTAGTGCGGCGATCGACGATCGCACTTACATTACAGCGCCGAATCTGACTTTCTGAGCGATAACCTTCGTGCACCAGAGCCAGATCCGCCCCGCAAATCAGTTCAATGTCAGCCTGTACAACCATGCTTGTCTTACCCCACAGACCCTTCGAGTTTGAGGCTGAGGAGACGATCTGCTTCGACAGCAAACTCCATCGGCAGTTGGTTAAACACATCCTTACAGAATCCGCTGATCATCATTGAGATCGCATCTTCGGGAGAAATGCCGCGCTGACTAAAGTAAAACAGTTGGTCTTCTCCAATCTTGGAAGTAGACGCTTCGTGTTCCACTTTGCCTGTGTTGTTTTGCACCTGGATGTAGGGGAAGGTGTTGGCTTGAGCATTGTCGCCAATCAGCATTGAGTCACACTGCGAATAGTTGCGCGCGCCCTTAGCGTTGGGATTGATCTTTACCAAACCGCGATAGCTGTTGCTCGATCGACCCGCCGAAATCCCTTTAGAAATAATCGTGCTGCGGGTGTTTTTGCCAACGTGGATCATCTTGGTTCCGGTGTCGGCTTGCTGGCAGTTGTTGGTCAGCGCTACAGAGTAGAATTCGCCAACGGAATTATCGCCAATCAGCACACAGCTCGGATACTTCCAGGTAATTGCAGAACCCGTCTCAACCTGCGTCCAGGAGATTTTGGAATTCACGCCCTGACACAATCCGCGCTTGGTGACAAAGTTGTAGATGCCGCCTTTGCCATTTACGTCGCCTGCGTACCAGTTCTGAACGGTGGAATACTTGATTTCAGCGTTGTCTAAAGCGACCAATTCGACAACCGCAGCATGGAGCTGATTGGTGTCAAACATCGGAGCCGTACAGCCTTCGAGATAGCTGACGTGACTACCTTCTTCGGCAACAATCAGCGTCCGTTCAAACTGTCCTGAGTCGCCGTTGTTGATCCGGAAGTAAGTAGACAACTCCATCGGGCACTTGACATCTTTGGGAATGTAGACAAACGAACCGTCACTAAACACGGCCGAATTGAGCGCCGCAAAGTAGTTATCCGCCACCGGAACCACACTGCCCAGATACTTTTTGATCAGATCGGGATGCTCTTTCACCGCTTCCGCAAACGAGCAGAAGATCACGCCCTCTTTCGCCAGCTTTTCTTTGAAGGTCGTAGCGATCGACACGCTATCAAAAATTGCATCTACGGCGACATTGCTCAACCGCTTTTGCTCAGACAGCGAAATCCCTAGCTTCTCAAACGTCGCCAGCATTTCGGGATCGACTTCTTCAAGGCTTTTCTTTTTCTCTTTGAGCTTAGGCGCAGAGTAGTAAACGATATCTTGATAATCGATCGCCGGATACCCCACATGGGCCCAATCTGGCTCGGTCATCTTTAACCATTGCCGATAAGCCTTGAGGCGAAACTCCAGCATAAATTCCGGCTCTTCTTTCTTAGCCGAGATCAACCGAACCATTTCTTCACTCAGCCCACGAGGAATCGTATCAGATTCGATATCCGTAACGAACCCATACTTATAAGGCTGATTAACTAGATTTTGGACTGCACTCATCGATCGTGTTCTCTTTGTAGTGAGGAAGGGCAAGGGGGAAGGGATGAAGGAGGAGGGATGAGGGATGAAAAATCTTCTGGTTCCCTCACCGCTTTTCTAACCGTGGTTGGTCGTGGCGCGAATTTCGTCAAAGGTGATATCTTGCTGGTCGCCTGCAAAGTCGTTGTCTGGAGTCAAAAACAGCATACAGTGACACTCTTTACGCTCTCGCATGGGGACACAGGGGCAGTTCCAATAAGCGGCGGCGACTTCGGCTTCTTTGTCCTCATAGTGACGACAGGGACAAAGGGGAGCGCCCAAGTCGTCTTTATGCTTGGCCAGTCCTTCGATCACGACGGCCGTCACGCTGAGATCGACGCAAAAATACGTCCCGGTGCGCTTGGCGTATTGCTCTGAGAAGTGCCTCATGGCTTCGAGACTTTTATCTGATGCTTGCGTGGTTTGAGTTTCTGTATTCATCTGTATTTATGAGCCAGAACGACAGTACATCCGATAAATTCTATAATTAAAACAACGCACTTGTTGCTTAACTTCATTGTAAGATACTTTAGAAACAATGATGTTGTCAAAGTCGATTTTTTCTGCCGCCCATCTTGCGATCGAGTGACCGTTACTTCTGGAACCTGGAATGACCACAACTCAACAACCCACGACGAAACAAGACATCCTGTACTACCTTTTGAAGCAGGTTCAGGCGACTGCCCAGGAATTGGCAGAGCAAGTGCAGGTGAGTCCGCAGGCGATTCGACGGCACCTCAAAGATCTGGAAGCCGAGGGGCTGATTTTGCATCAGACGGTGCAGACCAAGATGGGGCGACCCAGCCATGTCTATGAGTTGAGCCGAGAGGGGCGATCGCAGTTTCCCGATCGCTACGATGATTTTGCGGTGTCGCTGCTCGATACGCTGGCCGAGACGGTGGGGCGCGATCAGGTAAGTGCCATTCTTCGCAAACAGTGGGAGCGCAAGGGGCTGGAATATCGTCGGCGTTTGGGATCTGGCTGTCTTGCAGAGCGGGTCGCGGGCCTGGTCGAGTTGCGTCGGGCTGAGGGCTACATGGCAGAGTGTCACAAGGTCGAGTCAGGTGAAGACACTCAGTTTATTTTGACTGAATACAACTGCGCGATCTCTCACATTGCCGAATCGTTTCCGAGTGTCTGTGGGCATGAGTTAGAAATGTTTGAACTGGCGCTGCAAGATTGTCGAGTCGATCGGACTCACTGGCTCGTCAATGGTGAACATCGCTGTGGCTATTTAATTCAAGCAAAATGAATGTCTTACAGTGACTTTACGCTGAGAAGCGTCAAAAAAATGTTTGGATTGATGACGATCGAAGGGGGACGGTTTTTGCCTGAAACTCAGCCGATCGCTCCCAGCAGCTATCTTCAAGAAGCCTTGAATGAAGGGTTGCCATTAGCTATTGCTACCGGGTCAGAAAAAGCCTGATCGGAATTGCTGATCAGTCCTATTTTGGTTGAAGTGCGAAAACTGCTCGATCACAAAGTCAGCCTATTTTCGGGCGAAGATTTTACGGTTGCTCCAGAATTGGGATTGAGTGGAGTTTGTGATTTTCTGATTAGTCGATCCACTGAGCAAGTTTTGATCGAAGCGCCTGCCGTGATCGTGATTGAAGCTAAAAAAGGCGATCTCAAGCAGGGATTGGGGCAATGTGCAGCAGAAATGGTCGCGGCTCAAAAGTTTAATGCAGCAAACGAGATTCTGATCCCGACGATTTACGGTAGCGTCACGAGCGGGACTGCCTGGCGATTGATGAAATTAGACGATCAGACGCTGACGATCGACCTTCACGATTATGCCATTCCACCCGTCGATCACTTGCTCGGAATGCTGGTCTGGATGGTACAACAAGGTTAGAGGGCAACAGACTTGTAGAGTGAATGGTCACAGAAACGCATGAAGTCGGACATTATTCTCATTGGCGCGATCGGGTCGGGTAAGTCTACGATCGGAGAGCTTTTGGCAAAGCGGCTTAACGTTCCACAACACTCAATGGACGATTTGAGATTAAACTACTACAAAGAAATTGGCTACGACGAGGAATTGGCTAAGAAGAAGCGGGCGACTCAAGGCTTGTGGGGAGTGTATCAATACTGGAAGCCCTTTGAAGCTTATGCAGTTGAGCGGATACTTTCAGAACACCAGCACTGCGTCATCGATTTTGGAGCAGGTCACTCTGTTTATGAAGACGATATTCTGTTCCAACGAGTTCAACAGATCTTGGCACCGTACTCAAACGTAATTCTCCTGTTGCCGTCTCCTGATCTGGATGAATCGGTGCAAATTCTCAATAAACGAAATGAGTACGTGTCAGATGGCAATCCAAATCTCAATGAACATCTCATCAGGCACCCCTCAAACTACAAGCTGGCCAAGTATGTCATATACAGCAAGGGCAAAATGCCAGAAGAGATGTGTAATGAGATCCTAAGCTTGATAACGTTTAACTAAACCTGATTACAGCAGAAAATTTAACGCTAAATTGAATGATGTCGATCAAGTTTGCTCATCTCCATTCAAAGGTTTCTATGGAATCGAATACAGAATTTTTAACGCCCGAAGAATGTGCTGAAGTAGACAAAGCACTGCTGACTTCACGCGACAAATTTATGACGAGAGTGGCAATTTATTCACTACGATCGCTCAAACAAATCGCCCAACAATCCCGACAAGCGATCGCCGATCTACAAAATTCACAGATTGCCGAATGGGTTGCCAACGACCCCAGTTTGCAGCAGGGCATTGATCAAAATTTCAAAGGCTTTTTTACACAATTGACGATCGCCGCGCTCAAACCGTTAAATCAATCGGCAGCAGAATCAGGGGTGGCGATCGAAGACCTTACCGTTCCGCAAGTCGTCTCCTGGTTTGAGCAAGAAGCAAAACGTCGCCTTGAGCAAGGACTATAAAAATTTTAATAAAAGTTTTAATTATCACCCGTGTTTTCCTGATGACACAACTGAAATCTGTATCAATGTATACTGGCTTAGTTGCAGCAAGCAATGCAACGATCGTCACCATTGATTCAGCAAAGACGACACGTTAGACATGACAAAACAAACAGACCAGTCAAACGCTAGAGAATTGTTTCAAACACAATCTCTGCAATGCTGTGGTGATCAATTAACAACCGAGCAGAGTAATTCCTTTGATTCTGAAAACAAACCTAATTATCGAAGGCTACAAACCTTACTTCAAGCAGGCAATTGGAAGGAAGCAGACTACGAAACTTATCTAGCGATGCTGCGAGCGATCGGCTACTCAGAAGGAACTTGGATGCGACCTCAAGACTTAGATTGCTTTCCCTGCCAGGATTTGTGCCTGATCGATCGCCTGTGGGTTGAGTGGAGCGATCAACGATTTGGTTTCAGCATTCAACAGCGCATCTGGCACCAAGTTGGACAAGACTATCAAGTGTTTGGCGATCGAGTCGGCTGGCGCGTTGAGGGCCGCTGGATTGCTTATGACCATTTGACGTTTCGATCGTCCGCCCCTCTGGGACACTTTCCCTCTGGTTGGGTCAAAGACTGTAATTTAGAATCCTGTGTGGGGGGTTGCGGCTATGTGGGGTTTGAAGATCTGTTCGATCGTCTGGAGGCTTGTAGCAATTCACTAGTTTGCACCTGATCGAAACTTACTCTTTAAAGAGTCAAGTGTGATAGCTGCGGCAACCAATATTATTGGCAAACCTGCCTGTAGTGAATGAAGTGGCAACGGGAGCAAAATTGCTTGAAAGAACCAAGCAACTTCTAGGCAAGTCCTTGGTAATGTAATACCAACTTGATTTTTCTACAGCATCCTCCCTAATAAAGGTGGGATTTTCTAGTTCTCCACCTTGCCCAGGAGGGGTTGAGGGAGTCCAAGGAACTGTTGCACCTAAACAATCGTTTGGCATAAGACTCAATCCCGTTGCACAGCGACCCCTTGCGGGTAACGCGAAGAGAACGATCGCAGCGCGTCAAACAGACCCTACTGAATCGCTTTCATCAAAAACTCGGCAATCTCAATCAGTTCAGATTTGTTGAACACTTCTAGCAAGGTTCTGGCGGCGGCTCTTGGCTCTAAAGGAATCGACACCTGCTGTTTAGGCGCGGATTGTCTTCCGGGCTGGGCAGAGGTTTTTTGAGGTGCAGAGGTTTTTTGAGGTGCAGAGGGTTGAGGCGCAGAGACTAGGGGCACAGATTTGGGAGCCTGGGCAGGGACAATCAGCTTCTGTAAATTTTGACTCGCTAAAATCTCATCGACTCGGCCCGATACCAATAGATCGCTGGCTTGCTTGAGATCTCGAATCACGATCGGAGCCAACACCCCATAGGAATTTTTGGGCGCAGCGATCGCCCGTTGCGCGATTTGTAAAACCATCACCCAGGGTTTTGTCGTCGCATTGACCTGCATCAACCGATTACACAACCCTACAAGCTGCTGGCGACTTTTGGGCGAGTCTGCCTGTCTAAACAGGTGCAGCATTGCCTTAAGAATTGCATTAATCTGAGCCGTCGTATTAGACGCAAGTGCAGCTTTGCCAGACCCCTTCGCTTCTGCTTTCATCAGGGCGTGGAGATATTTCTGCAACTCGGTAAAGGTCGGCTCCGACGCAATCACCGCCTGTTGAGCCTCTTCTTCGCGCAGACCAAACGGCCCCTGTAGCGACTCGATGAGCGCTTTGAGCGTATCAAACCCCTTCAAAAAGAGATCTTCTAGCTTGGAGTCGATCTTGACCGGATGCTCTTTGAGATGTTTGAAGCAGTCTTCAAAATGGTGGGCGGTTCTTTGGATGCTGTCAAACCCCAACATGGCTGCCCCACCCTTGACTGAGTGAGCCGCTCGAAAGAGTTCATTCACCCGTTCTGAATCAGACATGGTGGCTTGAAGATTAACCAGTCCTTGCTCGATCGTGTCCAGGTGTTCTTTCGCTTCTTCGATAAAATAGCCGAGTATTTGCTGTTGCTTGACTGATTGCACTGCCCTGCTCCTGGCGTAACGAGTCGTGTTAAATGAGCGCAAAGGATGAGAATTGGTTCCTTGTACCGAGTGTTCCCAGATACTACGAGAACGGCACGAAGTATCGAGATGAGATTGGCGAAGACGAGCCGACCCAACGGCTACCCCACTGCTCAAAATGTTAGATCCAATTGAAATTAAATTCCTCGAAAATTTCACCCTGGCGATCGACAACTGCCATCTTGATCAAAGCCGTCGTCCACGTTTCTTAAGGTCAGTTCGATGAAATCTTGCACTGCGGTTACCAACTTAGACAGCTCCCTAAACCAGTTAGCGAGGGCGTTTGAACCGCAAACTTGGTCTGGAAACCGCCCGGAATTAGAGGTAGAAGCTCTGAATCTCGAAGCAAAAAAACTTTGTCAAACCCACATTTTTTAAGATTTCTGCTGCTTATCCCGAAAAGCATTGCTCAGAAGCGAACCATTTAAGATCAGGGTGAACGATTCTGATTGCAGTTTGAGACTTTGATGTAAATTGGGAGCAACCTGTTAAAGGCTCTGACGTGGACTCGCTCAGACTGGTTTAGCTTAACCCAAAATCGATCAAAGCTCTCGATCGACCTCCAAGCTGACTAGAAGGTGAGGCCCGTGCTTTGCAAAGAAAATCTTATGTCAAATTCCTCTTACTTCAAGAAGTTCTCTCAATGAATCAGCCGAACCTTCTAGAACTCGCCCGGCAAGGAGATGCCAACGCGATCGCCGCTTTGATGAATGCAGTTCTAGAACCGAAAGGAATCACCGCCAAAGCAAGTTTAGAGAACAGCTGTTTGTCTGTTTTTTTGGAGTCTGCAAAGACGCTCAATCAGCAGACGATGATGACCTTTATCCGGCGGGGGATTTTAGAACTGGGCACAGATGCGATTCAAACGGTCAAAGCTTCGGGACACAAAATTGGAGCGCGTTCTTTCTCGTGGGTCGCAGAATTTGAGGTGCGTCCGGCGGCGCTGCCAGAAACTCAGGTGGTCAATCTAGAAAAAGAGGTTGAGGAGCCTCAAGCGGTTGACGAGTCAGAGGAGTTTGCAGCAACGATCGAGCAAGAGATGAGCGACGATCGTCCGAGTCTCACGGTTTATCTCAAGGCTTATCTTGTTCCGACGCTGTTGGTGATTGTGGTGGCCTTTTTTGGCGGCGGTTTTGTGGCGCTAATTTCAACCTCAAAGTCGGGAAATCAAACCTCAGAGGGCGAGTCAGACCGTTCTTTTGCGGGCAGTCCGTCGCAGCCCCGATCGCCCCAACAAAAACAGCAGGCTGCCGAGAAGTACATTAAAGCCATGACGCAGGCTCAAGAGAAGTTTTATGCTCAAAACAAGCGATTTGCCAGCACGCTAGAAGAATTGGAGCGATCGGCTAATCTGATTTCACAAAGTTATGACTACACGTATCGCTCCAGAGTTTTGAATACCAATCGCGCTCAGGTGACGGCCGTTCCTAAACAAGCAGGCTTGAGCAGCTTTGTCGGAACTGTGATAGTGACCAGAGGCCAGACAACCCGTATCGTCTGCAAAACAAATCAGCCGACGATCGATGCGCCATCCATGCCCGAATTTTCTCAAAATCAACTGAAATGTCAGCCTTCGTCTTCTGAAGTGCCGTAAGTCAGGACGGAAAGACAAGGGGAAAAGTTGTGAATAGAAAAACGCCCACCGTCAGGAGGGCCAAAACGCCCTGGATCAGATTGCCAATCAGCGAACCAACGACGATGCCTACTCCGGCTTTGATGGCGATCGTGATGTCTTTGCGGTAGAGAAATTCGCCAACAATTGCGCCCACCAGCGGCCCGATGAGAATGCCGATGATCACGCCAATCGGGCCACTGATCGGAATCGTGGGTAAAAATCCCAAAATGCCAAGAATGAAGCCGACGATCGAGCCAATTTGTCCCCAGTTGCTTGCGCCTGCCTTCTTTGCACCCCAATAGGTCGCCAGAAAATCAATGCCAAGACTACACAGAAGAACGACGATCGCCACACTGAGGGCAATTGCGACGCTGCTAAAGCCGTTGACGGCTCCCCAAACCACAATGCCTGCCACAATCAAACTTGTCCCCGGAATGCCAGGAACCACCGCGCCGACGATGCCCACAACCATCAGGGCAACCAGTGACCAATAGAGAACAACCATGAGTCTATTTTGTAAAGCTGGCTAGTTGAGAATATTGCTTTCCACGAATACTCTCAGGGTAGCTTATCAACGGTCTGCCAGGGCTTGTCCCACGGGGGTAATCCGAAAAACAAGGGCAAGATCATCTTGATAAACCAGTTCAAATGCTTGGGGTTGGCTGGTCAGAGATTGAAGGTCAGCGGGAACTGCGCGAGTAAAGGGATCAAGGCTGATGGCGATGTAGTTGGGTTTAGCGTCTCGAATTACTTTCAGTCCGTTTTGGTATTTCCAATTCAATGAATCAAGCTGATACACGACACGATTACTAAAGGGAAATCCATAAAGTCCGTAGGGTCGCAATCCAATCGAATAAATAACTGTATTCGTAAGATTTTTCTGCACCCATTCGTAGACTTTACTAGGCTTTTCTCCGACTGGAAAGAAGATACCATCGTATCCAGGAAGCCCGATCGCAGGCTGATAAGAAAGCAGTTGAGAAGTTAATAAAATTGCGCCAATGAGGTTGATTCCGGTTAGAAACAGGGCGGTCGATCGTCGCTTTTGAGAAGTGTGTAGTCGGTCTAGAGAAAGCTGTTTTGTCCAGTTATTTAACCACTGAGCGATAAAATACAAACTCAAAATAAGAGTGACCGGAATGATTACAGCACTGTAGCGAATTTGAATTAAAAATAGCTGTCGATCGCCGATCAAAAATCCTGCTCCGCTGGGGGTGAGAATCAAGGCAAACAGAGCGATCGAGTTGAGTCCGGCGAGTAATTTTAGATTGAGGGAATGAGTCAGCGGCTTGAGCGTGGAGCGTGCGATCGTCACCGCAGTTATGCCCACACTAAACAGAAAAAAGATAAGCGAAAAGTTAAGCTGATAAAGGGCTGAATTGAATAAGTTTTTGGCAAGGCTCAACCCAACCGCCACTTCTAAAAAATCAGGCGATAACGTCCCAGCTTGAATTAAGTTTCTAAAGTACCAAAACCCACCCATTAATAGGGCTGGCAGAATGATAAAGCTTGATTCTAATCCTTTAGATTTTTGTGGATTGGATGGGAAGAAACGAGCGAAGAATAAGCATAAGAATCCGATTAGATAGAAAAGTCCGTTGGGCTTGGTGCCGATCGCGAATCCCAGGCTAGTTCCTGTTGACAAAAGCCAGCCTTTTCGATGTTCTGTTTGGCTTGCCTGCTGTAGCGACCAGATTGCCACTAATAACCAAAAGGTAAGGGTAATGTCATTTCGCCCAAAATCAACCAGCATTTCCTGAAGCGGAGGAAATAACAGGCAGCCTACCCAAAGTAGTAGAGTCCAACAGCCCAATTCAAACGGGGTTTTGTTGGGTAAAACTGACTTGAGCAGTAGCGTGGATGCGAGAAGAACTCCCAGGCTAATTGAAGCGGCCGTCATGCCCAGGAGACTATCTGATTTGAGGGGTAAAAAACTCCAAATCTGTAATAATTCATTGCCTCCAGGGTAGCCGCCAAAGGTTCCTTTAAGATCCCACAAACTGCCTGTTTGCAAATAGTTCAAAACATTGGGTAAGTGATAGCTAACGACATCCCAACTGAGTGGGTGAACTCGAAAAATCTGAATCAGCCATTCTGATAGAAATGGATAGAGCGGAATGAAAAGAATGAGCGCGATCGCCCCCAAAACAATCGTTCCAAACTGGCTAATTTGAATGGGGTTAGCTTGATCAATTTCTTCAATGGATTTTGCTCTTTTATATAGCTTTCTGCTAACTAGAAGTGAAACTAGTCCTGCTAAAATTGCTCCTAAACAAAGGCTGATTGGATTCAAAAAATTGAGAATTCCTAAAACTAATTCAACGACGCTAATTTGAATCAAAAATAAGTATAAATAAGCCAACGCACCAGAAACAGGCTGATAGCGAAAAACCCAACTTGCTGTAAACCAGGCAGGCAGAGAGAGCGCGATACAGGCAAGCAAAAAAGAGAAGTTAGCAAGCATGACTTTTATGGCTGAATGCACATAACAAAGTTTACAGCCGATCGCTGGTTTCACTAAATATTCAATTAACATCAATTCGATGAAGTTTTTTCGCTGCGTTGTTTAGCGCTTCTGCCTCTCAACCCCTCAACTTTGGGAAATTTTTAGATCAGAGCCCCAGTTCAAAGTCCCTGACTTGTGGGGGATTTAGGGGGCTGCCCAGATTAATGACCGTAGCGAAAGATTTCATCAAATTCACGTTTAATCAAGCGACTTCTAAATGCTGACTGAGCGTATTATCGAGTTTTTCAGCGATCGCTGCCACCCAGTTTTCGTCCTGTTTGGTGTAGCTGCGTGGAGCATTTGCGCCCAAAATTAGCACGCCATCGGTGCCGATCGGTTGACAAATCACTCCTTGGGTGTTTTCGGGCAGGTAATCAAACTCAATTCGTCCGGGGTAGACGCTGAGAGCCACCAGATACACAGGTTTATGTTTGTCTAGCACACGCTGTAAAATGGCTCCTGGCTTCACTTCTGAGTTGGGACTGAGAATTCCTCGCCGGAGTAAAACTTGATTTTTGTAGAGAATGACGATCGACTTAGTAACTGTATTCGTCAGCAGCAAATGAGACGACCAGGCAAGCTCAGTTTTGATGGAATCAGGCAGATCAGGCGCAAGCTCAAACCCTTCTTCACCAACAAGTTGAACGCTTTCTGGAGTTCTCGGCTGTACTTGCTGCCACAGCAGACCTGTCAAAATCAAGACGGCACTAATGATCACACACAGCGCATCCGATCGCGCCTGAGAATCTGTCAAAGTCGGTGTAAAAAAGCGGTTGGTGAGCAGTAAAATGCCTGCTATCACGCCTACAACGATCGGCATCTGCCGCAGAACTTCATTTTGGTCGGGTTTTGCCATTGGTCAACACTCGAAGCGCTCTATTCCCATTCTTAACATCTTGACAGGAGACGCGGCTTGCTGGAACTCTTTAGCTCTGGATTGGTTTCTCTTTGGCTAAACATGGCAGGAATGCCAGACACATTTAACCCTTTGGAGGCAAACGTTCAAGAACTCCCCTGGCTGACGAATGCCTCTGATCCCGCTGCCGATCGGGTGTTGAAACAGTACCTCAAACAGCTTGAAAGTCAGGGATTAAGCCATACGACGCAAGGGATCTGGTTTCAATCAGGTTCGACTTTATTAGCCAGCAACCAGGGAACGACTGCTCTACCCGCCGCCTCTCTGACCAAAATTGCTACCTCGTTAGCGGCTCTACAAACCTGGGGCACCGATCACCAGTTTGAAACGTTGATCACGGCGACTGGCTCGATCAAGAACGGCGTTCTGAAAGGCGATTTGGTGATTCAAGGCGGCGGCGATCCCCGGTTTGTGTTTGAGGAAGCGATCGCGCTTGGCAACGCACTCAATAAAATTGGCATCACTCGCATTGTGGGTAATTTGCTCGTCACACACAACTTCATGATGAGTTTCAATGATGATCCTGTGGAGTCAGGCAAATTGCTCAAACAGGTGCTCTCTCCTAAAGATTGGGACGAAGATGCTAGTTACGAATATGCCTTACTGCCCGAAGGAACGCGCAAACCAACGGTGAAGATCGCGGGTACCGTTCGTCAGATCTCCAGCGCAAAAGTTGAAACGACCCCCAATCAAACTTTATTGATGCGGCACCGATCGCTGCCTTTGATCGATCTGCTCAAAGACATGAATATTCACAGCAATAATGAGATGTCTCAAATGCTGGCAGACAATTTGGGAGGCGTTTCGGCGACGATTCAGAAAGCGATGACGACGGCCGAGATTCCTCCTCAAGAGATTCAGTTAGTGAATGGGTCGGGACTGAGTACGGCAAATCGAATTTCTCCTCATGCGGCTTGTGCGATGTTGGCGGCGATCGACCGTTATCTTCACCCGCGCAATTTGACGATCGCCGATCTCTTTCCGGTTTCTGGTATTGATAGCTGGGATACGACCCTCGAAGGTCGCGAGATTCCTCAAGCAGCAGTCGTCAAGACAGGAACGTTGAATGAGGTGAGTGCTTTGGCAGGCGTATTGCCGACGCGCGATCGCGGCTATGTCTGGTTTGCCATCATCAATCGCGGCACTGACATTTCCAATTTGCGAAAACAACAGGATGTCTTGCTGCAAACGTTGCAAAAACAGTGGGGTGGTCAGGCGGTTGGGGTGAAAGCGATCGAGCCAAGTTCCTGGATTGGGATGCGGCAAGCAACGCTAGGAGCCTCTGTGCGAAACGAAATTGTGTATGGGGGTTAGCTACCAATAAGGCGGAAGCGGCAATAGTTGACTGCATTCTCGCAGATGAGTGGTGGGCTGTATTACTGAATGATTTGAGTGCGATTGGCTTTGAATTGGTTAAATCTTTGGATAAACCCCAGTTGCCGACGTTAGAGAAATTAGTCAAGCAACCCAGTTAGAATGTTGACCAGCATTTCTAACGCTTTGGGGACGCGATATGGCTTTATCCCAAATCCACTAGTTACTGATACAGATCCTCGCCCCCTAAATCCCCCAGTTTGG